>DASRWK010000353.1:0-4794 GCA_035776715.1 Microvirga sp. | reverse complement strand
GGCCACGCGCAGATCGAGCCTCATGAGGTGCGCCTCTCGCGCGAGACATGGTTCGACTTAGCCTCGCTCACGAAGGTCATTTTCACCACCACAAGGATTCTGCGCCTCGTCGAGGAAGGCCGCATCGCATTGGACGATCCGCTGATCACGGTCATTCCGGATCTGCGCCAATACGACATGAACGCCGCCGAGCGGCGTCTCACCTTCCGACAATGCCTCGCGCATCAGACGCATCTGCCCGCCGTTGAGCCGCTCTACACCTACGGGCAGGATCCGAACACGCTGCGGGCCTTCATCCTCCAGCGCGTCTGGCGGAGCGGGCCGCCGGTCTATTCCGACATCAACTTCATGCTGCTCGGCATCGCCGTCGAGCGCATCACGGGACAGCCGCTGATCGATCAGCCGCTTCCGAAGAATCTTTCCTTCCGGCCTGATCCGAGCCTGTGCGCCGCGACGGAACGCTGCACATGGCGGGGTCGCGTGATCCGTGGAGAGGTGCATGACGAGAACGCCTTCGCGCTCGGCGGCGCCTCCGGCCACGCAGGCCTGTTCGGCACCATCGACGGCGTGCTGGATTTCGCCCATGGACTTCTCGACGGCTCCGCTCTCTCGGCCCAATCGCTCGAGGCCATGCGGACACGCGAATCGGAGAAGCGGACCATAGGCTGGGAGGGGCGTTATCCCGGTTGGCACGGGGGCGACACGTGCTCCCCCACGACCATCGGCCATACAGGCTTTACGGGCACGGGCCTCTGGATCGATTTCGCGCGGGGGCTCGCCTGGTCGCTCCTGACCAACCGGGTCCATCCATCCCGCCACAAGGACAGCGACATCCTGAGTCTGCGCCGTGCAACGGGCGAGCGGGTGATCGCGTTGTTCGACAGCCGGACCCGGCTTTAAGGATGCCCGCAAAAAGGTGGTGACGCAGGCCTTCGGAGGCTCCACCTGCGATTGCTGGAGACGCCAACTGGTCCTATATTGGTCTGGAAGAAAGTTGGTAGAATGGCGACAGAACATTTCAGCACCCGCTTCGAGGATCTCGATACCTGGACCAGCCTCGATGTCCTCTCGGCTTTCTATGAGGGGCAGCTCTCGGCGGTGGCCGCCGTGAGGTCGTCGCTTCCGGCCATCGCGGCTGCGGCGGAAGAGGCCACGGCGCGCCTGCGCCGAGGCGGGCGTCTGGTCTATGTGGGCGCGGGCACCTCCGGTCGCATCGGCGTGCAGGACGGCACCGAGCTGTCGCCCACCTTCAACTGGCCTGACGACAAGCTCGTCTATCTCATCGCAGGCGGCGACCGCGCGATCATGAAGGCGGTTGAGAATGCGGAGGATTCGGTCGAGGAAGGCATTGCCGGCATCCGCAACAACGATATCGGTCCGGACGACGTGGTGATCGGCGTGGCCGCGAGCGGCCGGACGCCATTCACCATCGCGGCCCTGAAGGAGGCGGCCTCGCGCGGCGCGCAGACCATCGGCATTTCCAACAATGCCGATGCGCCCCTTCTCGATGCCTGTTCCCATCCAATCCTCGCCGACACGGGCGAGGAGGTGATCGCGGGCTCGACCCGCATGAAGGCGGGCACGGCGCAGAAAGTCATCCTGAACCTACTCTCCTCTCTCATCATGGTGCGCATGGGCCGCGTCTACCGCGGGCTCATGGTGAACATGCGTGCGACCAACGCGAAGCTGCGTCGCCGCAGTGAGATCATGGTACGCCGGATCACGGATTGCGACGAGGCCACCGCCGCCGACGCCATCCTTCGGGCCGGCGGCGACCTGAAGACGGCCGTTCTCATCGCCATGGGAGCCGATGCCCAGGAGGCTCAGGGGGCGCTCATGCGCAACGGTGGCAATTTGCGCGAAGCCCTGGCAGACTTCTCGAAGTTGAAGGAATAAGACGCCGCAGAGGGCTGACGGCGGGAAGGGCTTGAAGAGGCGTCATGGCATTGGGGCTTGGCATCGACGCGGGCGGGACCGCGACGCGCTGGCGTCTGGCGGACGAGCAGGGTCACTGCGTCGCGCAGGGCCATGCCGATCCGCTCACTGGTCACCTGTTCTCCGCCGCCGCCGAGGAGAGAGCCCGCCAGATCATCCTCGACATGGCTCAAGCGGTCATGCGCCACGGCAAGCCGCTCGGAATCATCGCCGGCATCACGGGCCTCACCCGCGACAGCCCATCCGAGGCGAAGATGCGCGCCCTCTTCGCGGAGATCTTCGAGCTTCAACCCGACAAGGTCTTCGTCGCCGAGGACATGTGGATCGCCTACCTGTCCTATTTCGCGCTCGGCGAGGGAATCCTCGTCTATAGCGGCACGGGTTCCATCGGCTATTACCTGTCCGACGCCAAGGAGGTGATCCGGGTCGGCGGCCGCGGCAACCTGATCGATGACGGCGGCTCCGGCTTCTGGATCGCACGGGAGGCCCTCAAGACGGTTCTGCGGAAGGAGGAGGAGAGTCCCGGCGAGGGATGGGCCACGCCCCTCGGCCGGTGCCTGGAAAGAGCGCTAGGCGGCACGGACTGGAACATCGTGCGCTCCTATGTCTATGGCGGCGACAGAGGCAAGATCGGCTTTCTCGCCAAAGCCGTCGGAGAGGCCGCCAAGGCGGACGACGGGACGGCCCTGCACATCCTGCGGGAGGCCGGGGAGGAACTGGCCCGCTTGGCCAACAGCCTGACCAAGCGTATCGGCCCCCGGCCCGTGGCCCTGGCGGGCGGCAGCTCGCGCCTGCATCCGATCGTCGCGGAAGCTTTCCGGCACGGTCTCATCGCCCCGGTCGAATTCATCACCACGGATCTGGACGCCGGCCTGACCGCCGCGAGGCTCGCCGCCACCCTGAACAAGGCATAACCGTGCCGGTAAGGCTTGCCTATTGCCCTCTCCTCGTCCAAGACTTCCGTCTCCATTCGGACCGAGATTGTTGTTCACGATGCAAGCTCTTTTCGTAGGCCAGACCTATATCGACGTCACCTTCCTGGCGGACGAGCTCCCGACCGGGGACGACAAGACCGTCGCCCGGGATTACGCCATCTCCTTCGGCGGCAACGCGGTGACGGCTGCCTTCGCCTGTGCGAAGCTCGGCATCGCGCCCGACCTTCTGACCTCGATCGCCGACGATTGGCTGGGTCGCATGTTCATCGACATGGCTGCGAAATACGGCATCTCGGTCCACCACCGGAAGGTGAAGGAATCATCGCTCTCCTTCATCATGCCGCGGGGCGGCAAGCGTGCCATCGTGCGCTGCCGCGACGACCATTATCTCCACCCGGTGCCGCCGCTGAACCTGCAGAACTGCCGCGCACTCCATCTCGACGGCCACCAGGCCGACGCGGCGATGCACTATGCCAGGGCCTGCCGCGAGGCCGGCATCCTCACTTCGCTCGACGGCGGCGGCCTGCGATCCAACACCCATGAACTCCTCGAATTCATCGATGTGGCCATCGTCGCCGAGCGTCTGTGCGAGCAGATGAACATGACACCAGGCGAGATGCTGACGTATCTGAAAGGCCGCGGCTGCAGGATCGGCGGCGTGACCATGGGTGAGCGCGGGATGCTCTGGTATGATGAGAACGGCACGGAAAGCGTGTTGCCGGCGCTCGACGTCCCAGGCTCGCTGGTGGTGGACACCAACGGCGCGGGCGACATCTTCCATGGCGCCTATGTCTATTCCGCCATGGCGCGCCCCGAGCTTCCCTGGCGGGAGCATTTCATCCTCGCCCGCGCGGCGTCCGCCCATGCCATTCAGCATCTCGGCAACGAGGCAAGCCTTCCGAGCCTCAGCGACATCGCAGAGACCCAGGCGCGCTTCTCCGAGCGCAGGCTCGCGGCCTAAGAGGCCTCAGCGTCATGTCCTAAAGTCATGGCCGCACATGGTGCGGCCATCCACGTCTTGAGAACCGCCACGTCAGGAAGACGTGGATCCCCGGCACAAGACCGGCGATGACGGGGACCCTTCCCAAGTCCATCGAGTGTGGAAAGGAAGCGGCCTTCAGGCCGCCTTCTTCTGATAATCCTTCACATCCGAGAACCGGATCGATTTGTAGCGATCCATCTCGTACTGCAGGTTGAAGGCGTTCGCCGCCATGAACACCGGCGCCTCGTCGAGATCGCGCGCCATGGACGACAGGTGGCTCTCGATGAACTTGTCGAGCTCCCTGGGATCGTCCGCCGTGATCCAGCGGCAGATCGAAAAGCGCGTCGTTTCGTAATCGATGGGCAGGCCGTATTCGGCGCTCAGACGTTCTCTCAGCACGTCGAGCTGCAGCGCGCCGACGACGCCGACGATGGCGCCGGAGCCGTCCTGTGGAATGAAGAGCTGAACGACTCCCTCCTCCGCCATCTGCTGCAATGCCTCGCGCAGCTTCTTCGCCTTCATCGCATCCTGCAGCTTGATGCGGCGCAGGATTTCCGGGGCGAAGCTCGGCACGCCGCGGAAAACGATGTCCTCGCCCTCGGTCAGCGTGTCGCCGATGCGCAGCGTGCCGTGGTTAGGAATGCCGACCACGTCGCCCGCCCAAGCTTCGTCCGCCAGGGCGCGGTCCTGGGCGAAGAAGAATTGCGGCGTGTTGAGGCTGAGCGGCTTGCCCGTGCGCACGAGCTTGGCCTTCATGCCGCGGGTGAGCTTGCCCGAGCAGATGCGCATGAAGGCGATGCGGTCCCGGTGGTTCGGGTCCATGTTGGCCTGGATCTTGAACACGAAGCCGGTCATGCGGGCTTCGCCCGCTTCCACCTGGCGTTTGTCGGCCTCCTGGCCGCGGGGCGGGGGCGCGAAGGCCGCCATGGCGTCGATGAGATC
>DASRWK010000352.1:0-2794 GCA_035776715.1 Microvirga sp. | reverse complement strand
ATTTCCTCGACGAAAGTTGTAGCGCAGTCGAAAACGGAAATCGAGAGGCCCAAACGACCTTTTGCGTTGCACAATGAATCGCGCAACTTACTGATTTACTTGGACAATATTGAATTAACAAAAATTCAGTTAATTCATTCTTTAGGGCTATACTGATCAAGGGCCTGTGATGATGACGAGATCGTTCCTGTGGACACGTCCTAACATTACGCGAGCTCTTTCCTCAAGAAGATCGCGGTCGATCTGGTCGCTTCGGAGCAAGGCGATGCGGCGTTCCCACTGAGTCCGATCGGCCTTGAGGTCGTCCAGCTCCCTGTTCAACTCGGCCATCTGGGCTTCGTATTGCTGCTGGGCCTCGATGCCGCGCGCTCCGCTATGGGCGTGGTGCACGAAATAGGCAGCCACCGCCGCAGAGACGCTGTAGAGCATCAGCGGAATCAAGAATCGTCTCAGTCGCCTGCGGATCACCATGAGGCATGGTCTAGACCGCGCATGGTTAAAAAGGCGTTAGAAATTGCCGCCCCCGTTGCTCGGCATCACCGGCCTCGCGCCGCTGATACCGATCAGTATTGCGGTGTGGCTTCCCGTTTCGGGATGCCGGAACAGGCCCGGCGACGGCGAGATGGGGAGTGCAAAAAGAAAAGGGCCGCCCAAGGCGGCCCTTCCGGCAGCTGAAAACCAGTGATCTTATACGAGCGCCTTCAGCGCCGCGCGGCCTGCGTAGCGAGCCTGGGAGCCAAGCTCTTCCTCGATGCGGATGAGCTGGTTGTACTTGGCCAGCCTGTCCGAGCGGGCGAGCGAGCCGGTCTTGATCTGCCCACAATTCGTCGCGACCGCCAGGTCGGCGATCGTGGAATCCTCCGTCTCGCCCGAGCGGTGGGACATGACGGCGGTGTAGCCGGCGCGATGGGCCATGTCGACGGCGGCGAGCGTCTCGGTGAGGGAGCCGATCTGGTTCACCTTCACGAGGAGCGAGTTGGCCACACCCTGCTTGATGCCCTGGGAGAGGCGGTTCACGTTCGTCACGAACAGATCGTCGCCCACGAGCTGGCACTTGGAGCCGATGAGGTCGGTCACGGCCTTCCAGCCCTCCCAGTCGTCCTCGGACATGCCGTCCTCGATGGTGGCGACAGGATAGGCGGAAACGAGCTTCGCCAGATACTCGGCCTGCTGCTGCGGCGAGAGCTTCTGGCCCGTGCCCTCGTAATGATAGGCGCCGTCCTTGAAGAACTCCGTGGCGGCGCAGTCGAGGCCGATCACCATGTCCTGGCCCGGCTTGTAGCCCGCCTGCTCGATCGACTTCATGATGAAGTCGAGGGCGGCCTCGGCGGACGGAAGGTTCGGGGCGAAGCCGCCCTCGTCGCCCACGTTGGTGTTGTGGCCGGCGTCCTTGAGGGCTTTTTTGAGGGTATGGAACACCTCCGCGCCCATGCGCACGGCTTCCGCCAGGGTCGGCGCGCCGACCGGCATGATCATGAATTCCTGGAAGTCGATGGGATTGTCCGCGTGCGCGCCGCCATTGATGATGTTCATCATGGGGACCGGGAGAACGCGGGCCTGCGTGCCACCGACGTAGCGGTAGAGCGGCAGGGTGGAGGCCTCGGCCGCAGCCTTGGCGACCGCGAGAGACACGCCGAGGATGGCATTGGCACCCAGGCGGCTCTTGTTCGGGGTCCCGTCGAGTTCGATCATGGTCTCGTCGATGGCGACCTGCTCCTCGGCATCCATGCCGCCGATGGCGTCGAGGATCTCGTTGTTCACGGCGTCCACGGCCTTCAGCACGCCCTTGCCGAGATATTTGGACTTGTCGCCGTCCCGCAGCTCGACCGCCTCGTGCGCGCCCGTCGATGCGCCCGAGGGCACGGCCGCGCGGCCCATGGAGCCGTCCTCGAGGGTGACATCCACTTCGACGGTGGGGTTGCCACGGCTGTCGAGGATCTGGCGGGCGAAAACGTCGATGATCGCGGTCATGAAGCAGACTCCTGGGCTGAAGAGCGGCCGATGCGGCCTCACGTCATGGAATGGCTTATTGACCGAAATGCAGAAGCGGGCAAGGACGAGAGCAGCCCATAACGTCCTGATCCAAGGTGAAATACATGACCGAAACCCATCTCCAGCTCGGCCAGACGGCCGCAACGCCCCACTCCCCCGAGGAAGCGACCCTCGACCGGGTACCGAATCCGCATCCCGACACGGATTATCTGGCACGCTTCACGGTGCCTGAATTCACGTCCCTCTGCCCCGTGACGGGCCAGCCGGATTTCGCGATCCTGGTGATCGACTACGTTCCAGGTCCCTGGCTCGTGGAGTCCAAGTCCCTGAAGCTCTACATGCACAGCTTCCGCAACCACGGCGCATTCCATGAGGATTGCACCGTGGCGATCGGCAAGCGCCTCGCCGAGCTCCTGGAGCCCCGTTATCTGCGCATCGGCGGCTACTGGTACCCGCGCGGCGGCATCCCGATCGACGTATTCTGGCAGACGGGCGAACTGCCGAAGAACCTCTGGCTGCCCGACCAGGGCGTCGCGCCCTACCGCGCCCGCTGAGGAACAGGCCGCCTCAGCACCATCGAGGCGGTCAGTCCCACGCCGAGAATGATCAGGGCGGCCGTGGCGGTCGAAGCCGTGAGCCCGATATGCCGCAGCCCGAACCCCATCAGGACGACCCCGAGCGCCTGGCCGCAGAAGAACGAGAAGGCATGGAGCGCCACCGCCGAGGCCCGCGCCTCTGGCGCAACTTCCGTGACCTGCGCCTGGAAGGTGTTGTGGAGCATATAGAAGCCCAGGCCCATGAG
>DASRWK010000351.1:0-5062 GCA_035776715.1 Microvirga sp. | reverse complement strand
GTTGCGACAGGAAAGGCCATTCTGGCGTGGCTGCCGGAGGCCGAGCTGACCCGAGTTGTGACGGATACCGGCCTCGCTGGCTTCACGGAGAGGACAATCACGTCGTTCCCTGCACTGGTCGAGGAACTCCGGCTGGTGCGGCGGGCAGGGTTTGCCGTCTCCGACAGGGAGTTTCACCCCGACCTCGTGGGTTACGGCGCCGCCATTCGCGACGCCTCGGGAGCCGTGATTGCAGCGATTGGCGTCTCCATTCCCAGCCGCCGCGCGTCGGATACGTATCGGGGTTATATCGCCCGAGCCGTGACCAAGTGCGCGAAGGACCTTTCCGGCAGGATGCCGGCGGGCTGCTTCGTGTAAGAATCGACAGCGCCCGGTCTGCTCCGGAGATCGACGCCTGGAGCTGCTTCCATCAACGAGGAATCAACTCCGTTCGCTGGCTCTGCCGCATCGTTTCCCGGAGAGCCGGAGCGACTTCGCAGAAGAATGCTCTCGTGACGCACGGGCCGTGCGCAGGGCCGGTCCACACTTCTCCCTCTACCGACGGAAATCTGCCAGGCTTACCGAGGCGTGGGGCAACAGAATTCCTCGATGCGCTCAGTATTCGAGCGCTTCGTCATGCTTCATGCGCCGCTTTCACATGGCTCCGGGTTCGGTTTTCACATCGTCGAAAAGTCTTTTACGTCGGCGACTTTTCGGTTCTGCTATTCTAGCGTTGGGAACCGTCGCCGCACTTGATCAGGAGGAAACAATGAGCTCAGAGAAAGCCGATGTCGGCGTACTCGGGTTGGGCACAATGGGCGCAATGCTTGCATTGAACTTCGCCGAGAAAGGATTTCACGTCGGGTTGTTCAACCGCACGGTCGAAAAAGCAACGAAGCTCCGCAACGACAATCCGGAGCTTGCCGCCCGGCTTCATCCCGGAAAATCCGTCGAGGCGTTCGTCGCCGCACTGCAGTCGCCCCGCGTCATCGTTCTGATGGTCAATGCCGGCAGCGCCGTGGATGACCAGCTCAATGTGCTGATGCCGCTGCTCGACAAGGGCGATATCGTCATCGATGCCGGAAACACCGACTTCAACGACACCGTCGCCCGGAGCCGGCGATGGGAAACATCAGGAATTCACTTCGTCGGCATGGGCGTTTCCGGAGGCGAGCTCGGCGCCCGACACGGTCCGTCGATCATGGTCGGGGGCGACAGGCAGGTTTGGCAGCGACTGCGCCCTCTCCTCGAGCCGATCTCCGCAAAATACGAGGGGGATCCTTGCGTGGCGTGGCTTGGCCCCGACGGGGCCGGACATTTCGTCAAGACGATCCACAACGGGATCGAATACGCCGACATGCAGATGATCGCCGAGATTTACGGAATCATGCGCGACGGCATGGGCCTCAGACCCTCGGAGATGGCGAGCGCGTTCGCTGCCTGGAATACCCGAGGCCTGTCCTCGTATCTCATCGAGATCACTTCGACCGTCCTGGCCGAGACCGATCCCAGGACGGGTGCGCCGATGGTCGACGTCATCGTCGATGAAGCGGGACAAAAAGGGACTGGCCGCTGGTCGGTCATCGAGGCCCAGAAGCTCGGCGTCGGCGCAACCACGATCGAAGCCGCGGTGTCCGCTCGAAGCGTCTCGTCTCTTCGCGACGAGCGCATGGCGAGCGCGAGGATCTACGAGGATGTCAGGCCCGCGGCCGCAAGCTTCGACAGGGGCGGCGCGGGACTGGCGGAGCTCGAGGCGGCGCTCGAAACGGCCAAGATCATCGCCTATGCCCAGGGTTACGCCGTCATGGCCGCAGCCTCGAAGGAGTATCGGTGGAATCTGCCTCTGGGCGAGATCGCCCGCATCTGGCGCGCGGGCTGCATCATCCGCTCCGTGTTCCTGCAGGACATCACGAAGGCTTACGAAACCGGTGACGAGGTCGTGAACCTGCTGCAGCAGAGCTCGTTCTCCAGGCGCGTCAGCCATGGTCAGCAGGCCTTGCGGAACGTCGTGGCAAAAGCGGCTCTGGCGGGAATTCCGGTTCCTGCCCTATCGGCTGCCCTTGCTTACTTCGACGATTACCGGCGTCCTCGCGGCACGGCGAACCTCATTCAGGGTCAACGCGACCTGTTTGGTGCGCACACGTTCCGTCGTCTCGACGAGGACGGTATCCACCATCATCAATGGCCTGCAGTCTAAGAACAGAGGCGGTGGACAATGATCGGCCAGATCTCAAAAGTGGGGCTTTTCGACTGCGTCATCTTCGGTGGTGGAGGTGACTTGGCCGAACGCAAGCTCCTGCCGGCCCTCTATTATCGTGATCGCGACGGACAGCTTCCCGCCGGCTCGCGCATCGTAGGGGTCTCCCGCACCCAGCGCTCGGACGATGACTATCGGGGCTTCGCCCGAAAGGCCATCGAGCTCCATGTCGACGCTTCGGATGTCGAGCAGGAAGCGCTCGCGCGCTTTCTTTCCCGCCTGCATTATCGCAGCGTCGATGCTCTCGGGAATAGCGGCTGGGACGAACTGAAGGCCCTGCTGGACGATTGCCCTGAAGACCGTGTGCGGGCCTTTTATCTGGCGGTCGGGCCCACGATCTTCGGTCCGCTCGCCGCCAAGCTGAAGGCCGAAGGCCTCGTTCATGACAAGACCCGACTGGTCATCGAGAAGCCCGTCGGCCGCGATCTGCAGTCGGCCCAGGAGCTCAACGCGGACATCGCCAGGCATTTCCGCGAAGATCAGGTGTTCCGAATCGATCACTATCTCGGCAAGGAAACGGTTCAGAACCTCATGGCTCTGCGCTTCGCCAACGTGCTCTACGAGCCTGTCTGGAACCACTCCTTCGTCGACCACGTGCAGATTACGGTCGCCGAGAGCGTCGGACTGGAAGGCCGCGCCGGCTATTACGACAAGGCCGGCGCCCTGCGCGACATGGTGCAGAACCATCTGTTGCAGCTGCTGGCTCTTGTCGCGCTGGAGCCCCCGTCGACGCTCAAAGCCGACGCTATTCGCGATGAGAAGCTGAAAGTCCTGCGCGCTCTCAAGCCCATTGACAGCCGCAACGCCTACCAGGTGACCGTTCGCGGTCAGTATCAGGCAGGGGCGGGCGAGAACGGCGCGGTCAAAGGCTATCTTGATGATCTCGGCGAGCGTTTCAGCGACACGGAAACCTTCGTGGCGATCAAGGCGGAGATCAACAACTGGCGCTGGGCGGGCGTGCCGTTCTATCTGCGCACGGGCAAGCGTCTCCCGCGCCGGGCATCGGAAATCGTCGTGACCTTCAGGCCTGTTCCGTTCCTGATATTCGGCGAAACCGCGGGACCGGTTTCGCAGAACCGTCTGGTCCTGCGCCTGCAGCCGGGCGAAGGCGTCAAACAATGGCTCATGATCAAGAACCCGGGATCAGGCGGCATGCGCCTGCGCCAGGTCGCGCTTGATATGACGTTCGCGGAGGCGTTCAACATCCGTCAGCCGGATGCATACGAGCGCCTGTTGATGGACGTCATCCGCGGGGATCAGGCCTTGTTCATGCGCCGTGACGAGGTCGAGGCGGCTTGGGAATGGGTCGACCCCATCCTCAATGCCTGGAAAGACATTGAACAGAAGCCCCAGGGCTACGCATCCGGGACATGGGGACCTTCGGGAGCCATTGCCTTGATCGAGCGCGATGGCCGCACATGGCACGAGCCAGAGTAGCTTTGCGGACAAGATCATCGAAGCGCCTGGAGCGAAACCCCATGGACACCCGTTCTATGATGCCATTGTTTCTTGAAGACTTTCTTGCGAGGTCCACGGCCAAGCATGAACGACTGCAGCCGGTCGCCGAGACCATCGCGGAAATGGCCAAGGCCGCGGCCGTGGTGCAGACGGCAATTGCCTTGGCGCGGGTTCCGCAGCACGTCGCCGCTCACCAGGATCAGGTGAACGCGACCGGAGACACGCAAAAGGCACTCGATGTGTTCGCCGACGAGACCTTTCTCGCCGCGGCGAAGGCATCGCCTGTCTTCTGCTACGGTTCGGAGGAGCAGGAAGCGCCCGTCGTTCTTGGGAAAGGTTCGCTCGCGCTGGCCATCGATCCGCTCGACGGATCGTCTAACATTGAGACGAATATCTCCGTCGGGACGATCTTCTCCCTGTTGCCGGCCCTGGAGGAGCATCGGGACGACCCGGTGCGGATGTACTGTCAGCCAGGAACGAGACAGCTGGCCGCCGGCATCTTCATCTACGGGCCGCAATTGTTGCTGGTGATGACCCTCGGCTTCGGAACGAAGACCTTCATCTATTCGCAGGAAAGATCCGGTTTCGTTTTGCTGCGGACGAGCGCGAGCGTCCCGGCGGATGCCGCGGAATACTCGATCAACGCCTCAAACAGGCGTCATTGGCCCGTCCATGTGCGGCGCTATATCGAAGACGCCGAGGCCGGCAGGGACGGCCCCCGCCGTCGCAATTTCGGGATGCGCTATGTCGGATCCCTGGTCGCCGAAACCTACCGTATTCTCCAGCGCGGAGGCGTATTCCTTTATCCGTCGGACCAGCGCGACGGCTACGCGAGCGGACGCCTGCGCCAGGTTTACGAAGCAAACCCCATCGCCTTCTGCATCGAACAGGCGGGCGGGGCCGCGACGAACGGAACAACCCGCATCCTCGATCTCGTTCCGGAGACCCTGCATGCCAAGACGCCGCTCGTCTTCGGCTCGAAAGGCGAGGTCGAGACCTTTGCCGGATACATCGGCAACCAGGACTTTAACTAATCGCGCCTGAGCACAGAATTCATTGGGAGAAAGCCATGTTGGACCAGGTTTTGAGGATGCCGCCGAACCACAGCACATGCGCGATGGCGAATGCCATCCGGTTTCTGGCGATCGATGCCGTGCAACAAGCGAACTCGGGGCACCCCGGGATGCCGATGGGGATGGCTGATGTCGCGACCGTGTTGTTCCGCGATTTCATCAACATCGACCCGACCGAGCCCGATTGGCCTGACCGGGATCGATTTGTCCTCTCGAACGGGCACGGCTCGATGCTTCTCTATGCATTGCACTATCTTGTCGGCTATCCCGACATGACAGTGGAGCAGCTGCGCTC
>DASRWK010000350.1:0-8494 GCA_035776715.1 Microvirga sp. | reverse complement strand
CAGTGGGCCCAAACAAGGCCTGAGCTTCCTGCCGGGCCTGCGCCAACACCAGAGTGAGTTCAGGGTCCGAAACCGGCTTCGGACGCTCGCCGGCCTCGAATGCGTCCCGCAACCATTCGCCGTAGATGAATTCGCTGCGCGCCGGATAGGCCGATGACGAAAGATGGGACGTCAGGAACACCATCAGCTCGATGCAGCGTGGGCCAGGGGGGTTGGCGGGATGGCGGCCGGAGATCCGCATCAAGGAGCCCAGGAGGCTCTCTCGCATGGCATCCGTCATCGGCTGTTCGATGACGAGCAGAAGATCCACATCGCTCTGGGGCCGCAGACCGCCTGAGACGGCTGATCCATGGAGATAGACGGCCGAGAGGGAGCCTCCGAACAGGTCCTTGGCAATTCTCAAAGCCGCCAGCGCCTCGGCTGGGGTTCTTGGCGTTTCTTCCTGCATGCCTTCTTCATCGCTCTCGGAAGCCACATGGCGGCTTTCGGCACACCTGCGAACTCCATTCGAATCCCATTATCGCGCTCCGGCCGCTGACTGGCGAGCGCCGGCGCGCCGGGTTGCAGCTCGTGGAGTTGAGGACCATGAGGGGGGCCAAACTAGAGCTGCTTCCACTTGAGTGGGATCAGCTCTCTTCTTTGGCCCACCGCATTTTTGACGGCGAAGCGAATCAGCTTTGCCGAAGAATGCTCTAGCTGAGCAGACCCTGAGCCATCGCATTGATCGTGAGATCGATAGCAGCACCCTTGTCGTCGCCGTCGCCGATGAACCAGGCTGCCGACAGCCCCGTCCACGCGACGACCCAGCGGAGGAGCCGCGCGGGCTCGATTCCCGTTGCGCCGATCACGACCGCCAGCCGGGCCTCCAATCGGCCCGGCAAGGTGGCGAGCGGGCGGTTCGGATCGCTGAGATCGGGGTTCGTGAAGATGTTGGCATAATCGAAGGTTCGTTCGCCGATCAGCCCATGGGGGTCGATCGCCAGCCACCCCCGCTCCCCGAAGTCGAGGACGTTCTCGTGGTGCAGGTCGCCGTGGAGCGGGCCGACGGCATATGGTGCAGCCAGGAGCTGGCGCGCGGTCTCGGCCGCAGGTGCAAGTGCCGCGTGTTCACGGGCGAGCTGAAAGAGCGGCTGGAACCAGGCCTCCAGCGGGTGCAGTTCCGGAAGCGGGTCGCGCCGTGGCGCGTGCAGCCGCGCGACCGTGTCGCACAGGATCCGGCAGGCTTCCTCGTCCTGGCCCGACCATGCCATCCGGGCGAGGTCGCTGGTGCCTGTGGCCCGTTCCATGAGCAGGGCGCTCTCGGACGATGCGAAGACCTTGGCGGCGCCCTGGCCATCCCACCATGTCATGAGGCGGTAGCCCGCCTGCTCGTCGGGGATGCGGGCGACCTTCAGCATGGCGGGTGCACTCTCGTGCCGGACCGGAAGAACCCAGCTGGAACGCGTGGTCAGCAGAGGGCCGTCAGCAACCACGCGCCACGCCTCCAGGAACTCCCTGACCCCCGCTGGAAGCTCGGCATGCATATCCAATGGAACTCTCCTCAAGTGGTCCGCCGGATCCGCCAATGGTCTCTCCGAGGCCGATGCCGGCACCCGTGAAGGACGAACTTGCCCTGGAACTTCGCCATGGTGCTCCCTTCCCTGAATCCTGCTGTCGTGGATCAATCGCGATGGCGTGCCATCCGGCCTCAAGCCGCAAGCTCCCCCGAAGGAGCCTGCACGATGGTACGCAGGAAGGCAGGCCTCTCCTCGATGCGTGCCAGATAGTCCAGAAAGACCGGCCGGCTCGGCACGAGACCGAAGACGTTCAGACCCCAGAACAGGGCGCCCGCCACCGGGATGTCGGCCGCCGTGAAGCGGTCGCCCAGAACGTAGGGGCTCTTGGACAGGGTTTGCTCCACATGGGCGAGCATGTCCTCGAACGAGCCGAAGGGGAAGGCATTGGGAGCATAGGTCCAGCCCTGTACCTTGGCCGCGAGGGCGGGGTCGATCACGGCATCGGCATAGACCAGCCAGGTCAGGTACGGACCGCGCCGCCTGTCGCCGTTGAGCGGTGCGAGACCCTTCTCGGGAAAGGCATCGGCCAGGTAGGTCGTGATAGCGGCCCGCTCGGTGATGATCACGTCGTCATGGATGATCGCAGGCACCTTCTTGTGCGGGTGAATGGCCCGATAGCTCTCCGGTGCTCCGCCGTTGGCACGAATGTCGACGATCTCGATCTGATAGGAAACGCCGAGCTCTTCCAGGAGCCAGTGGATGCCGCACGAGCGGGAGCGAGGAGCATGGTAGAAGGTCAGCATGATGATCTCCGGGAGGGGAGCCTCGGTCCGAGGCTCGACAGGCAGACCATAGGCAACCCTCCTGACAGGTTCTGTCAGGAGTCGAGTTCGGGCAGTCCAATCTCCGCCCGCCATGCCCGGACAAGGGCCGTGCGCCGCGTCGGGTAGCGCTCGCCTGTTGGAGTGATCGATCGGATCCGGTCGGACCGGAAATGCCGGAACGCGCCGCGCAGTTCGCACCAGGCCGCCACAACCCGGACGCGCTCGAAGAAGGCGAGCCCGATCGGCCAGATCACGCGCTGCGTCTCGGCCTCGGACTGATCACGATAGATGATCCGGAGCTTCTCTTCGTGCCGGATGGCGTTCCGGACCGTGTGCAGTGATGACGCGGCTCCGGTTTCGCCCGGCCGGGATGCTGCCCACAATCCGGTGTCGGCCATGTGATCGCGAAGGTCCTTCGGGGAAGCGGCGGCGATCTTGGCCAGGGCATTGGCCGCGGCCGCGGCGAGGACAGGATCGCCCTGTCGCTGGACCCAGCGGGCGCCGAGCACCAGCGCCTCGAGTTCGTCCTGGTCGAACATGAGCGGGGGAACGAAGAAGCCCGGCCGCAGCATGTAGCCGAGCCCTGCCTCACCGTCGATCGGAGCGCCGAGGCCAACGAGAGCCTGTACGTCGCGGTAGACGGTGCGCACGGAAACGGACAGTTCCTGTGCCAGGGCAACGGCCGTGATCGGACGGCGGTGCCGGCGCAGAACCTCGATCAGTTCGAAGAGGCGGTTCGTTCGGCTCATACCTTCAGTTCTGTGCAAGGGGGCTCCAGCCAAGTCGCCCCGCTGATTTGGGTTGATGAAGTTATGGGAAGCCGGCTCTGGGGACCAACATCCGTTTTCCCGCCATGAGGGTCGATGGAGAGGATCACTGGGACTCATGAAGCCCGCCTCGTCTCTTGAGGCGGGCTCCCGCTTCCTGGGGCGTTCGGCAGCCAATGCCATCGATACGCCGCTGTGCGATGTTCCGCCGACGGGTGGACCCACCCTGTAGCTGGAATGCGCGGGACGGCTTGATCACGCTGCCTTCGGGTTACCGGAATGAGAGCGTGCTCAGCGATCGTTCGTCACGCTGGCCTCGCTGCCCAGGCCCGACAGGATCCGGTGCGCGGCCTTCACGCGGGCCGGAATGGGGTAGTTCCTGTTCGCCAGCATCACGATGCCGATGCCTTCGGCGGGAACAATGGCCACATAGGCACCGAACCCGTTCGTCGATCCGGTTTTGTTGATCAACACGTTCTTCTGCGGCGGAAGTGGCGGATCAAGTCGCGTCACCTTATTGGCCTTGAGGGACAATTCGGCCGAGTTCGTCGAAAGCAGCCTGCCGAGATCCGTTGGGCAGGCGCACATTTCCCATCCCAGGCCCTGCGTCATATCGCCGACCCTGTAGTATCCGGTGTGCGTTGCGGCAATCGCACGCTGGAGCGTTTCGTCCAGCTCCGAGCTATCCATGTTCAGCTCGACGAACCGAATCAGGTCGGCCGCGTTTGTCTTCACGCCATAGGCTTCTGCATCCCAGATTCCCGGCGCTACCCGAATGGGCTTGCCATCTTTCGTATAGCCGTAGGCGTAGTCGCCCATCCGAGCCTGGGGGACCCTGATGTAGGTGCGGGTCAAGCCGAGCATCGGGAAGAGCTTGCGCTCCATCAGATCGTCGAAGGGCTCGCCCATGCTTCTGGCGGCGAGATGACCGAACAGGCCGATGCTCGGATTCGAGTAGAGCCGATGCGTGCCGGCGGGGTAGGACGGCCTCCAGTTCCTGTAGTAGGTGATCATCTTGTCCTGATCAGTGACACCGTTAGGAAACTGCAGGGGCAGGCCGCCCGCCGTATAAGTGCCGAGATCGAGCAGGCTGATACGGTCGAAGGCGCTGCCGGCCAGAGCGGGCATGTATTTGCTGGCATTGTCAGAGAGGGACAGATTTCCACTCACTTGCCCATAGGACGCGAGAGTTGCGGTGAACGTTTTGCTCACCGAGCCGATTTCGAAGATCGTATCCTCGGTCACCCTCCGTCCGCTCTCCTTCGAGGCGATGCCGTAATTGAAGAAGTATCGCTTGCCCTGGACCGTGATCGCCACGGCCATCCCCGGCACCTTGTATTCCTCCATGACCGGTCGGATCGCCTCATTCACGACACGTTCGAGACGATCTCGGCCGCTGTCGGCGGCGTGGGCGCATGAGCCGAAGAACAGGGTAGCGGCCGCAAGAGCTCCAAGATTTCGAAGGGAAATGCGCCTCATAGCAGCCTTCAAGATGGTAGTGCCGAGATAACCCGCGTCGGTACCGGGCGCAAACTGTCGTTGCGTGATCATCGAGTCCGTCCTCTTTTGACAGGAGGACCTTGACCAATGGGCAGGATTCCCACAAACGAGGAATTCTCGACGGAGCCATTAGAAAAATTTGGTCTTCGGCATGACCAGGCCGTATCTTCCTCTCAACGCCCTGAGGGCATTCGAAGCCTCTGCCCGGCACCTCAGCTTTACTCGGGCCGGGTTGGAATTGCGTGTGACGCAGGCCGCGATCAGCCATCAGGTGAAGGGCCTCGAGGAGATGTTGGGCGTCACTCTCTTCCGTCGGCTGCCGCGGGGCCTCGCCCTGACGGACGAAGGCCTGGCGCTCATGCCTGTGCTCACGGAGGCTTTCGAGCGGATCAGCGCAACCCTTGACCGTCTGGAGCACGGCCAGATCGAGGAGGTCGTCACGGTCGGATGCAACAGCACTTTCGCCAACGGATGGCTGCTCCGGCACCTGGACGAGTTCCGGGCCAGGCACCCCCTCATCGACTTGCGCTTGCTGATCAACAACAACCGGGTCGATGTGGCAGGCGACGGCTTGGACCTCGCCCTGCGCTTCGGAAACGGATCGTGGCATGGAACCGAAGCCGTCCACCTCCTGTCGGCCCCCTTATCTCCCATCTGTGCACCTGCGACGGCCAAGCGCCTGCGCTGTCCTGCGGATCTTGCGCGTGAAACCCTGCTGCGCTCGTACCGCGTCGAGGAATGGCCTCTCTGGTTCAATATGACGGACACCCCATGCCCCACCATCCGCGGGCCGATGTTCGACAGTTCCGTGACGATGGCGGAGGCAGCCGCACAGGGATTGGGGGCCGCGCTCGTGCCGGTTTGCATGTTCCAGCGCGATCTCACGGCAGAGCGGCTCGTTCAACCCTTCAAGATCGAGGTTTTGGCCGGTTCCTATTGGCTTACGTGGCTCAAATCCAAGCCCCTGACGCCCGGCATGGAGGCATTCCGGGACTGGCTCCTGCTGAAGTTGGCCAGACTGGGAGGGTGATGGCTGCTGGACCTCGGCTCGTGCTCACTCCGCTCACCGTCGAAGTGCATTTACGACGTCCCGTAGCACAGAGCAGGGGATGTCGAAGGTACGGCCTGGTGACCATGTCCGAATACAATTCATGTGAATGCCCTCGTTCGCCCCGAAGGTATGGCGGCCGCCGGGACCTGCGATAAGCAGCGCCCTGCCACCTTCCATGGGAGGGGGCTCCCGTTCAACGGGAAGGAACTAATCCATCCTGATCGTCTCCGCGAGTTCCAGGGCGCCGGGAGGTGAGGCCAAATCGGTTTCGGAGGGTCCGGGTAAACGCCTCGTGGGAGCCGTAGGCCGCCTTGAGCACCACGGCGAGGACGTTCGGCGCACCCAAGGCATGTGCTCGGGCCGCACTGTCCTGGGCTATCTGCGCAGCCGCCCCCTCAACTCTTTCGTGGGCAATCGCGTCGATGGAACCCGAACAATGATCTCTTCCTTCTACTGAAAGACATTCTCTCGAGAAGGATTCCATGTTGCTTGAGAAGCTTGGTAATCGGCATCGTACAGGTTCAGGGGGGAACGGCACGACAGGCAGGTCGACCCGGAGCAGCCCGGTTGTCGTCGTCACCGGAGCATCCGCCGGAGTTGGACGCGCTGTGGCCGTTGCGTTCGGGCGCGAAGGCTGGCGGGTTGCTCTGATCGCGCGTGGACGCGAACGGCTCGCGAGTGCAGCCCGGGATGTCGAGCTGGCGGGCGGTCAAGCGCTTGTCATTGCTGCCGACGTGGCCGATGCGGAGGCGATCGAAGCTGCGGCTGCGCAGGTGGTCTCCATGTGGGGACGCATCGACATCTGGATCAACAACGCCATGGTATCGGTGTTCGGTCCTGTGACAGCACTGAGCCCCGACGAGATCCGCCGGGTCACGGAGGTTACGTATCTGGGGCAGGTCCATGGTACCCTGGCGGCCCTCCGCCACATGCGCGAGCGGAACAGGGGCACCATCGTTCAGATCGGATCTGCGCTCAGCTATCGTTCCATCCCACTGCAATCCGCCTATTGCGCGGCGAAGTTCGCCGTGCGCGGCTTCACGGATTCCTTGCGAAGCGAGTTGCAGCATGAGAGCAGCCGCATTCGCCTCACGATGGTGCAGCTCCCCGCTGTCGATACTCCACAGTTCGACTGGGCCCGCAGCCATTTGCCCTGCAGATTGCAGCCGGTCCCGCCTATTCACGAGCCTGAACCTGTGGCCGAGGCGATCATGCGGGCTGCCTTGAAGGCTCCGCGCGAGATGTGGATTGGCGGCCCTACGATCCAGGCGATCCTTGGCAACATGGTGGCGCCGGGGTTCCTCGACCGCATGATGGCCCGCCGGGCCTGGGAGGGACAGATGACGGACGAGCCGGCAAGGCCTCGCGAAGGCAATCTGCTCGACGCGCCGCCCGGCGATCCGGGCGCCAGAGGTCGCTTCGGCTCGCGCTCCCGCCGGCATGTGTCTGCGGTCTCGGGCACAGCGGTGCGCGGCATCCTCGCCGCGGTTGCTTTCGGCTGCGTGGCCGGAGCGCTGACGGCGGCATGGCACCTTGGCGCACGGAGGGCAGGGGCAGGGACACCTGCGCGACGCCTGCCGGAGCGAGAGCGCGCCGCTCGCATGATCAGCTAGGTCGGTTCGGGATGCTAAATCTCTGGTACAAAAACGCCGTCATCTATTGCGTCGATGTCGAGACCTTCATGGATTCGAACGGCGACGGCATCGGTGACTTCAGTGGTCTTGCGGACCGGCTCGATCATATCGAGTCTCTCGGAGCGACCTGCATCTGGCTGCTGCCGTTCTACCCCACGCCGAACTGCGACAACGGGTATGACGTCACGGATTTTTATGCTGTCGATCCCCGGCTGGGCACACTCGGCGACTTCGTCGCCTTCACGCACGCAGCCCGCGACAGGGGGCTCCGGGTCATCATCGATCTCGTCGCAAACCACACCTCCATCGACCATCCCTGGTTCCAGGAGGCGCGACGAGATCCGAACTCGCGCTATCGCGATTGGTATGTCTGGTCGAAGGAGAAGCCCAAAGACATTCATGAGGGTGTCGTCTTCCCCGGTGTGCAGGACACGACCTGGACATACGATGAGGTTGCACAGGCCTGGTATATGCATCGGTTCTACAAGCACCAGGCCGATCTCAACATCGCAAACCCGGAAGTGCGGGAAGAGCTCGAGAAAGTAATGGGCTTCTGGCTGCAGCTCGGCGTCTCAGGTTTCCGGCTTGATGCCGTTCCCTTCCTGATCGAATACCGCGGCGTCCCGGCGGAGGAGAAGCCGGATCACGATCCTCACGAATACCTCAACGAGCTGCGCACCTTCATCTCCTGGCGCCGCGCCGAGGCCATGCTGCTCGCAGAAGCCAATATCACCATGGATCAGGTGGACGAGTATTTCGGTGCGTCGGGTGACCGGCTCCACATGATCTTTAATTTCATGCTGAACCAGAACCTGTTTCTGGCGCTCTCCCGCAAAGATGCCGAGCCGGTTCGCCGCGTGATGGCGCAAACGCCCGCCATTCCTCCGAAAAGCCAATGGGCGAGCTTCCTGCGCAATCATGACGAACTCGATCTCGGCCGGCTGTCGGATCCGGAGCGGAAGGAGGTTTTTGCAGCCTTCGGCCCTGCGCCTGAGATGCAGGCCTATGAACGCGGGATCCGTCGACGCCTGGCCCCCATGCTCGGCGGCGATGAACGGCGGATCAAACAGGCCTTCAGTCTGATGTTCGCTCTTCCAGGGACTCCGGTGCTCTGGTACGGCGACGAGATCGGCATGGGAGAGGATCTTTCCCTGCAGGAGCGCAACTCCGTCAGGACACCGATGCAATGGGCCGACGAGCCCAATGCCGGGTTCTCCACCGG
>DASRWK010000349.1:0-1731 GCA_035776715.1 Microvirga sp. | reverse complement strand
CGCCAAAGTCATGGAGGGGCTGATCCGCGACGGCGTCTCCGGCCTGATCGTCTGCGGCACCGTCGGCGAGAACACCTCCCTGTCCCGCTCGGAGAAGGTCGCCGTCATGGAAGCGGCGAAGGATGTTTCCCGCGGCCGCGTTCCGGTCATTGCCGGAATCGCCGAGTTCACGACGGCCTTTGCCTCCGAAGTTGCCAAGGAGGCCGCGCGCGTGGGTCTCGACGGCGTGATGGTCATGCCGGCGCTGGTCTATTCCTCGAAGCCGCACGAGACCGCCGCTCACTTCCGCGGAGTCTCCAAGGCAACCGACCTGCCGGTGATGGTCTACAACAACCCGCCGATCTACAAGAACGACGTGACGCCCGAGATCCTGGCCTCGCTCGCAGATTGCGAGACCATCGTGTGCTTCAAGGACTCGTCCGGCGATACCCGCCGCTTCACGGACGTGAAGAACATGGTGGGTGACCGCTTCGTGATGTTCGCAGGTCTCGACGACGTGGTGGTCGAGAGTGTCATGCTAGGCGCCGCCGGCTGGATTTCCGGCATGTCGAACGCCTTCCCGCAGGAGGGCGAGACCCTGTTCCGCCTCGCCAAGGCCGGCCGCTACGAGGAGGCTCGCGCGCTCTATGAATGGTTCATGCCGCTTCTGCATCTCGATGCCCGACCCGATCTGGTTCAGTGCATCAAGCTCTGCGAGGAGATCATGGGCCGCGGCTCCTCGCTGACCCGTCCGCCGCGTCTGGCTCTCGAAGGCAGGGATCGCGCCTATGTCGAGGAGATCATGGACAAGGCACTGAAGAACCGTCCTGCGCTTCCCGACGTAGGATTGAAGCCTGCGGCCTGATAAGGTGACGGCGGGGGAGACAAGGTCTCCTCCGCCTCCTTCATTTCCATTCACGACAAGAGTTCGATCTCGAGAGCGAAGCCATGGCGCGTCACACCTTTTTCTGCATCGACGGTCATACCTGCGGCAATCCGGTCCGCGTGGTGGGCGGCGGCAGCATTCCCCAGCTCAGGGGGGAGACGATGTTCGAAAGGCGCCAGCATTTCCTGGCGGAGTTCGACTGGATCCGCACCGGCCTGATGTTCGAGCCCCGCGGGCACGACATGATGTCCGGCTCGATCCTCTATCCGCCGACGCGCCCCGATTGCGATGTGGGCATTCTCTTCATCGAAACCTCCGGCTGTCTGCCCATGTGCGGTCATGGCACCATCGGAACGGTGACGATCGCCCTCGAGAACGGCCTGATTCACCCGAAGACTCCTGGGCTTCTCCGTCTCGATACGCCAGCCGGCGTGGTCGAGGCCCGCTACGAGCAGAACGGTCCCTTCATCGAGCGCGTGCGCATCACCAACATCCCCTCCTTCCTCTATGGCACCGGCTATGAGGTCGAGGTCGAGGGCCTCGGGCTCCTCACGGTCGATGTGGCCTATGGCGGCAACTTCTATGCCATCGTCGAAAGGCAGGCGCTCTATTCGGATCTCGCGGACGTCAACCCGTCCGACATTCTGCGCTGGAGCCCGAAGCTGCGCGAAGCCTTCAACGCGCGCTACCGGATCGCGCATCCCGAGAACCCCGACATCAACCGCCTGACGCACGTGCTGTGGACCGGCAAGGCGCGGACGCCCGGCGGCACGGCGCGCAACGCGGTGTTCTACGGCGACAAGGCCATCGACCGCTCGCCCTGCGGAACCGGCACCTCGGCGCGGATGGCGCATCTCGCCGCGCGG
>DASRWK010000348.1:0-4814 GCA_035776715.1 Microvirga sp. | reverse complement strand
GTCGCTTCCGTGTCGACGGTCGTCATCTTCGGAACTTTCCTGCTCATGTTCGTCGTCGACCGGATCTATGGCCTCGACCGCATGCTTGTCGGACCGACGAAGTGACATCCCCTCATCCCAAAAATCTGCTCTCCAGGGTCTGACCATGAAAGCTATCGTTGTAGGTGCCGGCATCGTCGGCTCGTCGGTTGCCTATCGTCTTGCGCAGGCCGGCGCATCGGTCACTTTGATCGAGGAACGTCGGGTTGGCGGCGGGACGTCCGGCGTGAGTTTCGCGTGGGTGAACGCCTGCGAGAAGCTGTCCTCCGAGGCCTATTACCGCCTCAACTTCGCCGGCCGCGACGCCCATGCGCGGATTCTCGAGGAGTTTTCCGATGCCAACTGGTATCATCGTCCGGGTGTCATCCAATGGCAGGGCGCCGAAGCAGAAGCGGGCGGCAAGGATTCCTCCGAGCCCCTCGACAAGCTGAGACAGCTGCAGGCCTGGGGCTATCCCGCCGAAAGCCTCTCCCACGGCGACCTTCGCCGGCTAGAGCCCGAATTGAACCCGGATGCGGTGGGCAACGCACCGGTGATCCTCTATCCCAAGGACGGGTGGTGCGATGCGGTCGTCTACGCGGGATCGGTGGTCGGCGGCGCAGTGGAGCGGTATGGGCTCTCTCTCGTTGATGCGAAAGTCACGGGGCTGAAGATTACGGCCGGACGCTGCGAGGGGGTTATCCTTGCCGACGGATCGGTCCGCGAGGCGGATGTCGTCGTCAACTGCTCCGGGCGCTGGTCCAACGACGTCGCCTCGGAGACGGAATACCAGATTCCCCTGGCGCCGACGGTGGGTCTCATCGCCTATACGCAGGCCGCCGGCGTCAAGCTCAAGCGGGCTCTGCGCACGCCTCTCGTCAACATGCGTCCCGATGGCGGCGGCCGCTTCATGCTGCGCTCCAACGAGCTCGACAAGCTCGTCGCGGCGGATTCGGCTCCGACCACGGACCATCCGCAAGCGCAGGAGCTGCTGAGACGCGCAAGAAAGACCGTTCCGGCCCTGGAGAAGGTCGAGGTCGAGGCCGTTCGCATCGCCATCCGTCCGATCCCGAAGGATTCATATTCGGCCATCGGACCCGTGCCCCATCTCGACGGCTACTACGTCGCCGTGACGCATAGCGGCGTGACACTCGGGCCGTTCATCGGCGAGGCGGTGACCGACGAGGTGATCAGGAACCGCATTCGGCCGGAGCTCGCCGACTTCCGTCCCAGCCGGTTCTTCAACTGATCGACAGCCGAAAAGGAGAGCGCAATGCGCATCGGAATTATTGGAGCGGGCGCCGTCGCATTCGGAAGCGCGGCGGTGCTGGCGCAGAACGGGCACGAGCCTGTGCTCTGGTCGCCGTCGGGGCGGAGGACGGCCGAATTGGCGAAGGGTCAGCCGCTCACGAGCGAGGGAGTCGTCGAAGGCAGCTTCAACCCTGCCATCGCGACGACGTGTGCCGAGGCCGTTGCCGGCGCGGATGTGATCCTGCTGGCCATGCCGACCAACGGTCATCGTGCGGCGATGGACGCCATGGCGCCTCATCTCACCGCCGGTCAGGTGGTCGTGATCAGCTCGCATTCCTCGTTCGGTGCGCTTTACCTGGCGAAGCTCCTCGCGGAACGGGGAGTGTCGATTCCAATCGTGACCTGGAGCACCACGGTGCTGCGGGCACGGCAGCGTTCGCTCACCTCGGTCAAGATTGCGACCCTTCGCGGCAAGGTGGATATCGCGACGCTTCCCGTATCCGAGAGCGAGCGCGGCCTCCGGACATGCGTTGCGCTGTTCGGCGAGCGCTTCGTCCAGCGCGCGGATGTCCTCGCCATCGCGCTCAGCAACGTCAACCCGCAGAGCCACATGGCGCTCGCCCTGTGCAACTTCACACGCATGGAGCGGGCGGAAGACTGGGGGCAGACGGAGAACATGACCGACGCGGTCGGGCGCCTGCTGGAAGCCATCGATGCTGAAAGGCTCGCCATAGCCGAGAAGCTCGGGCGCAAAGTCCGGACCATGCGGGAGCATTACTCCCTCACGTACGGGGTGCCTGACGCGCCGATCGGGGAGACGGCGCGGCTGCTCGCGACCCGTACCGAACGGACGGCCGGGCCCGCGACGATCGATACGCGCTACGTCCTTGAGGATGTTCCTTTCGGCCTGCAGCAAAACCTGACGCTCGGACGCATGCTCGGGACGGACATGAGGCTCCACGAGGCCGGGATGGCGGTTTTCTCCGCTCTTTACGGACGGGATCTCAGCGCCGAGAACGACCTGCTTCCGGCCATCGGGCTCCAGGGAATGAGCGTCGAAACGCTCAATGAGATTGTCGAGCACGGTTGGAAAATTCCTGCCGCGGCTTGAACCGGCCCAAGGACGCAACCGCACGGCGTCCATGAGGACTTGATGCTTCGGCATCGAAATCCGGCGCACGTTCCGGACCAAAGGAATGAACCCTTGGTCCCATTCCAAACACGAGGGCTTCCGGCAGCCCGTTGACCGCTGCACAGGAAGCCAGGAGGAAACACCCGATGCCATATCAGCCCGGCCGCCATTTCCTGCAGATCCCCGGCCCGACGAATGTTCCGCTCCCCGTGCTCTCGGCGATCGCGATGCCGACCATCGATCATCGCGGCCCGGAATTCGCCCGCCTCGGAACGGATGTGCTCGCAGGAATCCGGACCGTCTTCAAGACCGAGCACCCGGTGATCATCTATCCCGCGTCAGGGACCGGGGCATGGGAAGCCGCGCTCGTGAACACCCTGTCGCCCGGCGACAGGGTGCTGATGTACGAAACCGGCTGGTTCGCGACGCTCTGGAGCCGGATGGCCAAGCGCCTCGGCATCGAGGTGGAGCTCATCGCGGGGGATTGGCGCGGCGGCGCCGATGCGGGCGCGATCCGCGAACGTCTGAAGGACGACAGGCAGGGCGCGATCAAGGCGGTGGCCGTCGTCCACAACGAAACATCGACGGGCGCGGTGACCGATATCGCGGCAGTAAGGCGCGCCATCGACGAGGCCGGTCATGCGGCATTGCTCTTCGTCGATACGATATCGTCCCTCGGTTCCATCGATTATCGGCATGACGAATGGGGTGTCGACGTGGCCGTCGGGGGCTCGCAGAAAGGGCTCATGCTTCCGCCCGGCCTTTCCTTCAATGCCCTGTCTCGCAAGGCTATCGCGGCGAGCCGGACGGCCCGGCTTCCCCGTTCCTTCTGGGATTGGGAGGAGATGATCGCCATCAACGCCAAGGGATTCTTCCCCTACACGCCCTCCACCAATCTGCTGCAGGGCCTGCGCGTCGCGATCGGGCTGCTGCACGAGGAGGGCCTCGACAACGTCTTCGCCCGCCATGACAGAGCCGCGGAGGCGACCCGCCGCTGCGTCGAGCATTGGGGTTTCGAGATCCAATGCCGCAACCCCGCGGAGGTTTCGTCATCGCTCACGGCGGTTCGCTTGCCCGAGGGCCATTCCGCCGATGCGCTGCGCGCCGCGATCCTGTCCCGCTCCAACCTGTCGCTCGGCAACGGCCTCGGGCAACTGGCCGACAAGGTGTTTCGGATCGGTCACCTGGGCGATTTCAACGTACCGGCGGTCATGGCGACCCTTTCGGCCGTCGAGATGGGGTTGCGCACCTGCGGCGTTCCCCATCGCTCCGGCGGAACCGGCGCGGCGCTCGCATATCTGGCGGGCAATGCGGGAACGTCGTGAAGGGAAGCCCTTGGACTCAGGCGAGCGTCGCGGAGATGCTGCGCGGCGGGCCTGCCGACCCGAGAGGACGGCGGCAGGGCCGCGTGTCCTCTCATGCGCCCGTGATGTGCCCGACGATTTCCTTCAGGATCAGGCCTTCCGGATCCGCCAGCTCCTCGAGGATGCTGAAATGATCGTGCCGGGGAAGGCGGAGCAGCCGGGAGTCGAGCTGTCCGGCCTTCCAGGCGGCGTGGAAATCCTCGGATTGCCGGCAGAGCTCCGGAAGCTCCTCCGCTCCATAGGCGACGATGAGGGGAGGGGCCGATTCAGGGATCAGGCGCTGCGGACTGTAGAGGGCCACGTCTTCGTGCGTCAGCCTCAGCGCCTCGTTGAGATAGGTCAGGCGGATCGGCTCCAGATCGAAGATTCCGCTGATGGAGGTGCCGCTGGCGACACCCTTCTCGTTGAGATTCATCGCGACGAGATGCCCCCCGGCCGAGTGGCCGGAGATGTGGAGGATCGCATGGTCGGGAACGGTCCGGGCGAGGTGCCTGTTCAGGCAGCCGATCGCTTCTCTGATCTCCTGGACGATCCCGCCGAGGGTCTGCTGCGGGGCCAGGGTGTATTCGATGTTCGCGAAGTTCAGTCCGCGTTCGAGCGCCCCCTTCGCGAGAAAGCGATAGGTTTCCTTGTCCTGGCTCCGCCAGTAGCCGCCATGGATGAAGGCGATCGTCGCCCGGCCCTGGAAGCCTGAATCGCGGGACGCCTCGAACATATCGATGCGGTTCCGCTCTCCCCCGCCATAGCGGATTTCCGTGAGACGGCCGGAACTCGCGATCTCCTGGCTGCGGGCCGTCCAGCCGGCCATCATTTCCTGAAGCCTGGACAGCCCGACCGCACGCGGATTGTCGTAGGCCGCATCCAGCGCGATCTTGTCCATTCCACGATAGAGCATTGGCCCTCCAGTCAGGGATCGGGCGTTGTCCGGCGAAGCGACGGCCTCTCGCATGTCCCTGTTTCAGACGTGAAGATACCGTTCCTTGATGCTCGGGTCAGCCGCGAGTTCCGCGCTCGTGCCCGTCCAGACCGAGCGGCCCTTCTCGATGATG
>DASRWK010000347.1:0-2969 GCA_035776715.1 Microvirga sp. | reverse complement strand
CCCTCTGGGAGGGTCTTGTTTCAGGCGTGCTCTATGCGCTCATCGCCCTGGGCTTCGTGCTGATCTTCAAGGCCTCCGGCGTGTTCAACTTCGCTCAAGGCATCATGGTCGTGTTCGCGGCCCTGATCCTGGTGGGGCTTTACGAGAAGGGCGTTCCGGCCTTCCTGGCGCTGATCCTCGCCGCTCTCGCCATGCTGGTTCTCGCCGTGGTGGTGGAACGCGTGGTGCTGAGACCGCTGGTCAACCAGCCCGACATCATCCTCTTCATGGCCACCTTCGGCCTCACCTATCTTCTCATCGGCTTCGGCGAGCTCATCTTCGGCGGCAACCCGCGGGAGATGATCACGGATGCGCTGCTCCTGCCGCAGGGCACGACCGAAATCGACGCGCTCGGCGGCTCCATCCGCCTGCAGCACCTCGACATCGCCGCCGCCGTGATCGCCTCCCTGATGATCGGGCTGCTTGCGGTGTTCTTCTCGAAAACCCGCATCGGCAGGGCGCTGCGCGCGGTGGCGGACAGCCACAAGGCCGCGCTCTCCGTGGGCATCTCGCTCAATCAGATCTGGGTCATCGTGTGGTTCGCGGCGGGCCTTGTCGCCCTGGTCGCAGGCATCATGTGGGGCGCGCGCTCGGGCGTGTCGTTCTCGCTTCAGATCATCGCCCTGAAGGCCCTGCCCGTGCTCATCCTCGGCGGCTTCACCTCCATTCCCGGCGCGATCATCGGCGGGCTCATCATCGGCGTCGGGGAGAAGCTCGGCGAGTTCTATTGGGGGCCGCTGGTGGGCGGCGGTATCGAGACGTGGCTCGCCTACGTCATCGCCCTCCTCTTCCTGCTCTACAGACCGCAAGGGCTGTTCGGCGAGAAGATCATCGAGCGCATTTAAGGGAGAGCGCCAGTGTTCTACCGCGAGGCGGGCCAATTCAAGACGAACTATGTCAGCGACGCCGCGATCTTCCCCCTGCGTGAGGACAGGATCGGCTTGGGGATCATCATTGCGGCGGCCTACGCCCTGGCCTTCGTGGGCAACGACTTCCTGCTCCAGGCGGTGATGATCCCTTTCCTGGTTTTCTCGCTGGCGTCGATCGGCCTCAACATCCTCACAGGATATACCGGCCTTCTGTCCCTCGGCACCGGCGCCTTCATGGGCGTGGGAGCCTATGCCTGCTACAAGCTGATGACAGCCTTTCCGGACGTGAACGTGATCGTCTGGATCTTCGTCTCCGGCTTCTTCTCGGCGGCCATCGGCGCGCTGTTCGGCCTGCCTTCCCTGCGCATCAAGGGTTTCTACCTCGCGGTCGCGACGCTCGCCGCCCAGTTCTTCCTGCAATGGTGCTTCATCCGCATTCCATGGCTCGTGAACTACAACGTCTCGGGCGCGCTCGATGCCCCCCTGCGCACCTTCTTCGGTATTCCGATCATCGGCGCAACCGCCACGCCGCAGACGCGCTACCTGCTGGTTCTGACCATCGTGATCCTGCTCACCTGGCTCGCCTCGAACCTCGTGCACGGCCGCATCGGGCGCATGTGGATCGCGATCCGCGACATGGATCTCGCGGCGGAGCTCATGGGCATCCGCCCGCTCCAGACCAAGCTCCTCGCCTTCGCGGTGTCGTCCTATTACTGCGGCGTCGCGGGCGCGCTCCTCGTCTTCCTCTGGTACGGCGGCGCGGAATACGACGTGTTCAACATCAACCAGTCCTTCTTCATCCTCTTCATGGTGATCATCGGGGGGCTGGGCAGCCTCATCGGCTCGTTCTTCGGCGCGGCGCTCATCTTCATCATGCCGATCGTTCTCGGAATCGTGCTGCCCGCGCTGCTGTCGCCCTTCGGGATCTCGGTGGGCTCGGACACCATCGAGCATCTGCGCTTCATGATCGTCGGCGCGCTCATCATCTTTTTCCTGATCGTCGAACCGCACGGTCTCGCGCGGCTCTGGCAGATCGGCAAGCAGAAGCTCCTGGTCTGGCCGGTCCCCTATTGACGGCCAGATGAAAGGAGACGGGACCTTAAAAATCCGGCTCAGCCGGACCAACAACGGGAGGAAACGAGAATGTCGTTTCGCAAATTGAGCCTGGGATTGGCCGCCGCGACGATGCTCGCCGGCACGGCACTGCCTGCCTTTGCGCAGGATTCGATCTATGTCCCCCTCTTCACCTACCGCACAGGCGCCTTCGCGGGCTCGGGAACCTACATCGCCGACGGCATGCACGACTATCTCGAGATGCTGAACCAGCGCGACGGCGGCATCGGCGGCGTGAAGCTCGTCCTGGAGGAGTGCGAGACGGGCTACGACACCAAGAAGGGCGTCGAGTGCTACGAGTCGGTGAAGGGCAAGAACCCGGTCCTCGTCAACCCCTGGTCCACCGGCATCACCCTGCCGCTGATCCCGCGCGCCTCGGTCGACAAGATCCCGATCCTCTCCATGGCCTACGGCCTCTCGGCGTCCGCCCGCGGCGACATCTTCCCCTGGATCTTCAACCCGCCGAGCACCTACTGGGATGGTCTCTCGATGATCATCAGATACATCGGCGAGAAGGAAGGCGGCCTGGAGAAGCTGAAGGGCAAGAAGATCGGCTTCATCCACCTGGACGCGGCCTTCGGCAAGGAGCCGATCCCGCTCCTGCAGGAGCTCGCCAAGGATATCGGCTTCGAGGTTGCGCTCTATCCTGTCGCCGCGCAGGACATGCAGAACCAGTCCTCGCAATGGCTCAGCGCCCGCCGCGACCGCCCCGACTACATGATCATGTGGGGCTGGGGCTCCATGAACGGCGCGGCGGTGAAGGAAGCGGTGCGTTCCGGCTATCCGATGGACAAGTTCTACTCGGTCTGGTGGCCGGGTGAGGACGATGCCCGCTCCGGCGGCGCAGGCGCCAAGGGCTTCAAGATGCTGAACTGGCATGCGGTGGGCGCGAACTTCCCCGCCATCCAGGACATCCAGAAGCACGTGGTCGATAAGGGCCTGTCGAAG
>DASRWK010000346.1:0-4572 GCA_035776715.1 Microvirga sp. | reverse complement strand
ATGGGGAGCGCTCAACCACTAGGACCGTGGCGGCGGCACCGACCGAGCGCAACTCCTGGAGAGCCGTCTTCAGCGGCTCCGATGTGGCTGCCCTACGGGCATCCTCAACAGTCCGGAACTCCAACATCGTGAACGTGTCTGGACTTGCCTCACCAACCGTACGGTAGGCCATGAACGATACCGCACCTGGAAGACGGAGAAGTTGGGTGATCCAGTTCCTGACCTGCTGGTTGTAGCTGTTCCAATTCTGCGTGTCGGTCGGACGGTCGTATTGAAGCATGACATAGGCCATGGCTTATCTCTCGGGTACCCGCGCCATTACTGTACAGCGAAGCGGTCATCTGTAGCTAATGGAGTTATGAGAAATCTTGGGAGGGCGCGTCTCCTCGATCAGGATTTCCTCACTATCGAGAGTTGATTGTGAGCATGTAGATCGCGACAACAGCAACAATCAGGAGTAGCGCGATCAGGGTCTGGGAGAGCATCACATGAAGCCCAATTTCGCAGCCCCGCAGAACAAGAACGCTAGAGCAGCAACAAGGAGCGCTTCGTTCTCATAGGAGATGAAGGACCTGATCCTCTGAAGCATGATGTCCTCCTGAGTTCAGGGTAGTATACGCCGTTGTCAGTTCGGAAGATATCATTATCGCGCAAAACAGCTCCAGCAGCGAGGACCATATGGCAACGGTTCTGTCACAAGCCCGCTCTATACTTGCCTATACTGGCGGACCTCTCGTATTTGTATCGCGCCACCGATAGCCATGGCGACATCATCGAATTGCTGCTTCTTTGAACGACGCAACCCGTCAGCAGCCAAACGGTTTCTGCGCAGGTCTCTCAAACGGCACGGGTGAGATCCGTCTCGTCAACCAGCTGTTCGGCCTTGCCGCCCGATGAAGGGCTTCCGGTGGGTCTACTGTGCCCTATTCCAGTTGCTGCAACGGAGCCGACGGAGCTGAGTTGCTGAACGGTTTGCGGCAGATCGCAACGATACCTGCAGCCTCGTCTTCGAACGCCGGTGGGATAGCCTCCTCGCCGGGGCTGGAGCGGGAAACGACCTTGAGCTAAGGTGTGGCCATGTCGCTTGAGATCCTCCGGACCCGGCATGGCCGCCGCCGCACCCCCGACGAGCCGATCATCGGAGCGGCGATCGGCGTGGGCATGACCGCCGAGGCGGCCGAGCGAGGCGGTGCGGACTTTCTGCTGGCACTCAATGCCGGCCGCTACAGGATCATGGGGGCGGCCTCCGTCGCCGTGATGCTGCCACTCGACGCAGCCAATCGATTCACGGATTCCTTTGCCCGTCGCGAGATCCTGGACCGGGTTTCCATCCCGGTGTTCTTCGGTGCCTGTGTGTTCGATCCGGGCTTGGAGATTGAGCGGCTCGCGGCCGAGCTGGTTGAGACAGGGTATCGCGGCGTCGCCAACTTCCCGACGAGCATCCACTACAACGGGAGGTTTCGGCAGGCCCTTGAGGATGCGGGAATCGGCTTCGCGCGCGAGGCCGCGTTCCTCGCGGTGGCCAAGCGCGCCGGTCTCATGACGTTCGGCTACGCCAAGACCCGACGCGAGATCGACCTGCTTCTCGGGGCGGGCGTGGACCTGATCTGTCTGAATTTCGGATGGAATGCGGGAGGCACGCGCGGTCTCACGCAGGATCTCTCCCTCGACGAGGTGGCGGATACCGCCCGGCGTACCTTCCAGCACGTACGCAACGCCAAGGCAGACACGATCTGTGTCGTCGAAGGCGGCCCAATCATCAGCCCCGATCACATGTATCGCGTGTGCCGCGATGCACGGGCGGATGGTTACGTGGGAGGATCCACGCTCGATCGCGTCCCGCTCGAACTCAGCGTGACGCAGGTCACGTCCTCCTTCAAGACCGTCGGCATCCTGCGCGAAAGCGTTAGCGAGCAGGGGCGGGAGGCATCTCGTGTCTCGCGCCTCGCCGGTCTGGTGGGGCAGTCCGCCGCCGTGCGGAACCTCCTCGACCAGGTTGCCCGACTTTCGGCCACCTCTCTGCCGATCGTCGTGACCGGCGAGCCCGGGACAGGCAAGCTGGCGCTCGCCCGCTCGATCCATTCGATCAGTCGCCGCTCTGGATCGATCGTGATGCTCGATTGCGGCGACGAAGGCGGCGATCTCGATAGGCTCCTGTTCGGTGCCGAGTCGGGGCCGGGCCGCGCCCGGCGGGCAGGTGCCCTCGAGGCGCCGGATGCGACCGTGATCCTGGACCGGCTTGAAATGTTGTCGGCACCGCTGCAAGTTCGGCTCCTCGACCTGCTGGATCGCGGGCTCTACGAGCGCGTCGGAGGCGCCAGTGGGATTGCGCCTCGCGCCCGAGTGGTCGCCATCGCGCGTGGAGACATCGATGCCGGTGGTCTACGGCGGGACCTGCTTCTGCGGCTCCACCCGGGACGGATCCGGATCCCACCGCTGCGCGAACGGCCGGAGGATCTGCCGCTGCATGCGCGCATCTTCCTAGACAAGATCGGCAGTGCGGGTCGCGCGACTCCTTTCGAGATCACACCGGACGGATACCGTCGGCTCTTCAGCCACGACTGGCCCGAGAACATCCGTGAACTGCGCGCCGTCCTCGAGGCGGCAGCGCTGATCGCGCAGGGAGGGCGCATCGGAGAGGCGGAGATCGCGGCGCAGCTGCGCGCGGGAGCGGCGCATGAGCGCCCCACGATCCCCCCCGATGAGAAGTCCTGGATCATGGATGCGCTGCGGCGCAACGGCTTCAGGCGCGGCCGGACGGCCGCCTTCCTGGGCCTCTCGCGTAAGACCCTCTACAACAAGATGAAGCGCTATGATCTGTTGAGTTGACCGGTCCTGCGGCGCCAGCGGACAATTCCGTCGCCGCTCTCGAGGGCTGGCCTGAGCTCTGCCCCGTAGCCTGGACAGTCATACACCAGGATCTCCAGACCGGGGTTTTCGCGTCGAAGCGCCTGAGCCGTCTGAACGAGCCCGATTGCCGCGGAAGCGCGATGGCGCCAGTCAAGGACCGGCACGCCGGGGTGAAGCACGATCCGCTGCGCGCCGATGCGGGCGATCCCGCGGGCGACGGCAAGGCTGCATGCAAACGGAACAACATCGAAACCGGCGCGCAACAGGAACTCCAGCGCGGCGATCTCTCGTGCCCCTCCCATCTCGGCCATGTCGAGGGCCCGACCGGCCTCGCCGTCGATCACCTGGACGGTCGGAAAGTTAGCCACCCGTCGGAACCCTCGTGATCCCAGCGAACGCACCAGGTCAGAGGCGCGAAGGAACGGATCGGCGAGAAGGATGCAGGCAACAGCCCATTCGGATCCGGATCCCGACACCTCCGGGCTCTCATAGGCCGCGTTGATGGATCCGACCGGGAGGAGACTGATCAGGTCCGGATTCCCGCCGGGCAGCCGGCCAGCCCAGGGAGCGAATAGAAAGGGCTCTGTCAGGTCGGGGAGTTCGTCGAAGATTTCCATGCCCGTATTGTGTCTTCGTACCCAATTTTACTCAATCCCGGGTCCGATTGACGCTAGGCAGTCCCGATTCCTCTGTTCAAGATGTCCGTGACAGCCCGAAAGAATAATGCGGGTGGAGCGCGACCGGCGAGCTCGAACTCGGGCGGCGGGAGGAAATATTGAGCCTGCATCTCTTCGTCACGGTGACGATGAACGGGATTACTTTGGCTGCTCTCTACTTCATCGTAGCCAGCGGTTTCTCGCTCATCTTTGGATTGATGCGTACTGTCAATATGGCGCATGGAGCGTTGTACCTGATCGGCGCATATATCGGCTATGCCGTCTTCGAGCCGCTCTACGACGACCCCGCCACCTATGATTATGCTTGGTATGCCGGACTTCTCGCCGGAGTGCTCGCCGCTGCGGCGGTCGGCGTGATCATGCAGGTGAGCGTGCTTGGCTGGATGCAGGGGCAGGAACTCAGGCAGGCACTGGTCACGATTGGCCTGTCCATTATCATCGCCGACCAGCTTCTGGCCCATTTCGGCGGAACCTCGCGCCAGTTCTTCCCGCCCGATGCGCTGTTCGGGGCGACCCAGGTCCCGGGGCTCGGCGGTTACCCCACCTTCCGCCTGGTCCAGATCGGCGTCGCCATCGCCGTCGGGATGGGGCTTTGGATCCTTCTCAACAAGACAAGGCTTGGATTGATGATCCGGGCGGGTGTCGACGACCGGCAGATGCTTGCGGCCTGCGGCGTGAATGTCCGCCTGGTGTCGGTCGCCGTCTTCGCGCTCGGCTCTGCCCTCGCGGGACTGGGCGGTGTCATCGGCGGCTCGGCGCAGCCTTTCACGCAGGGCACGGATGTGCACTTCCTCCTGGCCTCCCTCGTCGTCGTGATCGTGGGCGGCATGGGGTCCATCGGCGGAACCGCCGTCGGAGCGCTCCTGATCGCACTCGCCGAGCAATGGGGGCAGGCCATCGCGCCGGTCTACTCTGTGATCCTGACCTTCCTGATCATGGTTGCGGTGCTCGCTCTGCGGCCGCAAGGACTGATGGGGCGGCCGGCATGAACCATAGAACCGTCATTGGCGTCTCGGTCGCCGGCCTGCTTCTCCTGACGCTGTTG
>DASRWK010000345.1:0-3962 GCA_035776715.1 Microvirga sp. | reverse complement strand
GGAGCTTTCGCGAATTCCGCCGCATCCTGCGCCGCCACGATGGCGCGCCAGCCGAGTTCGGGCAGGCGGGGGTCCTCCGCGACGAGGCCCACCTCGTCGTCGGGTCTCGGCTCGTCCCAGCCCGCCACGACCGCCATGGCCTCCGACAGGTCCTCGATCCTCACCTTCGCCCGCAGCTTGTAGAAGCCGAGACGCTTGGCGAGATCGGGGGCGAAGACCTTGAAAGTGTCGAGATAATAGCCGCCGCCGATCTCCTCGGGGGCCTGGAACACGTTGAAATCGAACAGGATCTTGCCCTGAGGCGTCAGCAGGGCGCCGAACCGCGCGGCCTGCGGAGAGACCCGGTCCAGGTCGCAGGTGACGAGGCCGTCGAGAAAACTCTTGGCGTCTTCGCCCGAAACCCTTACCACGCCCCGGTCGGCTAAATGGACTGACGGCATGTCCCGCTCCAGTTGCTCTTCACGATAAGCGTGACATATGCCCCCTTCGCACGAGCCTCAAGGGAAGAGATCGCCATGCCCCAAACCTTCGACCTGATCCTGAAAGGCGGCATCGTGGTGAACCACGACGGACGCGTCGAGCGCGACATCGGCGTGAGGGCCGGCACCATCGCGGCCATCGGCGATCTCTCGCAGGCCTCCGCGGGCCGGGAGATCGATTGCCGCGGCCTGCACATCCTGCCGGGTGTCATCGACACGCAGGTGCACTTCCGGGAGCCCGGCCTCGATCACAAGGAGGACCTGGAAACGGGCTCCCGCGCGGCGGTCATGGGCGGCGTCACGGCGGTCTTCGAGATGCCCAACACCGACCCGCAGACCACGAGCCCCGAGGCGCTCGCCGACAAGGTGCGACGCGGCCATCGCCGCATGCATTGCGATTTCGCCTTCTGGGTCGGCGGCACGCACGAGAATGCGCAGGACGTAGCGGAATTGGAGCGCCTTCCCGGAGCCGCCGGCATCAAGGTGTTCATGGGGTCGTCCACCGGCTCTCTCCTGGTGGAGGACGACGAGGGCATCGCCAATATCCTGCGCCGCACCCGTCGCCGCGCCGCCTTCCATTCCGAGGACGAGGCGATGCTGCGTGCGCGGAAGGAGCTTCGCGTCGAGAACGATCCGCGCTCGCATCCCGTCTGGCGCTCGGCGGAAGTGGCGCTAGCCTGCACGCAGCGTCTCGTGCGCATCTCGCGGGAGACCGGCGCACGCATCCACGTGCTCCATGTCACCACCGCGGAGGAGATCGCGCTCCTGAAGGATCACAAGGATCTCGTCTCCGTCGAGGTCACGCCTCACCATCTCACCCTGGTCGCGCCCGAGGATTACGAGCGTCTCGGCACCTATGTGCAGATGAACCCGCCCGTGCGGGACGAGCATCATCGCGCCGCGATCTGGCAGGGACTCGACGAAGGCATCGCGGATATTCTCGGCTCCGATCACGCGCCGCATACCCGCGAGGAGAAGGACAAGGCCTATCCCAACACGCCCTCCGGCATGACCGGCGTGCAGACGCTCGTGCCGATCATGCTCGACCACGTGAACGCGAGCAGGCTCACGCTGGAGCGTTTCGTCGACATGACGAGCGCAGGCCCCAGGCGCCTCTTCGGCATCGCCCGAAAAGGGCGCATCGCCGTGGGTTACGACGCGGATTTCACCGTGGTCGATCTCAAGCGCACCGAGACCATCACCAACAACTGGATCGCCTCGAAATCCCAGTGGACGCCCTATGACGGCAGGAAGGTCACCGGCTGGCCCATCGGCACCGTCGTGCGCGGCAACGTGGTGATGTGGGACGGCGCATTGGAAACGCCGTCGCAGGGCGAGGTGGTGCGGTTCGAGGAGACGATGGGCGCGGCACGATAGATCCTGCCGCTTCCGTTACAACGCGCTGCCGTTCGCCGGATGACCGAAGGGCTGCAGCACGTCCCGCGCGGCTCTCGTGAATGACTGCATCACGATCGTCGAGAACGGATTGTCGGCCACGATGGTCCGGAACAGCTCGTCGGAGTCGTGCCGTACCATTTCGATCATGGATTCGAGATGCGTGTAGGTCGTCGTCTTGTCCTCCAAGGGCGGCACGTCCATCGCCAAGACGATTCGTGAAATCAGATGCGTGAGGCCCTGCACGTAGGCCATCCGCCGGTCGTGCTCCTCGGGCTCCATTCGCGCAGCCGCGAGCCCCAGGCGCGTGCGGAGGAAGCGTTCGACGAGCGCGTGCCTGCGGCCCCTCACGGGGCAGACCGCGATGCGCAATCCCCCGATCCCGTCGCGACCGCTCTGGGGACCGAAGAGGGGGTGCGTTCCGACGATGTCGGCATGGTGCGGAAGCTCTTCCTGCAGAATTGCGAGGGGCTTCACCTTCACAGAACAGACATCGATCACAAGGGCGCCGGGTTTCACGTGCGGCGCGATGGCGCGTGCGACGCAGCGCAGATGGCGAAAGGGCACTGCCAGAAGCACGATGTCCTGCCGGGCGGCGTTCGCGAGATCGACGGCGGCGACGCCGTGCCGTTCGCAGATGTCCTCGAGATCGGGCCTCGGATCGAAGAGGCATGTCTCGAAATGCCTCCGCAGGTGCGGGATGCAGAATTCCCCGAAAGCGCCTGCGCCGATGATGGCAAGGCGAGGTCGGTCGGGGAGAATGGGAGTAGGGCGGCTCATCCTGTGGTCCTCGGTGGTGCTTGGGACCGCCGCGAGGACGCCATCCGGAAATGAAAACGCCGCCACGCGGCGGCATCATTTCGACAATAACAATCGACCCGTGCCGCTTCTATGAAGACGGCAGATAATACGAAAAGAGGTCGTGGCGGGTCGATGTCATGCGCGCATCATGGCGAGTTTCGGCCTCAGGTCAAGCCCACCGTCGAGACGGCGGCCTGGCTCCCGCGTCAGCGGCGGACCGGGGCGCCTCGCCTGTCGGGGCAAGGCGCAGTCCGAGAGCGACCATGACGGTTCCGCGCATCGCTCCCGCCGGGCGCTCGGAGACGTCCTTTGCCGCCCGTGTGGCGGTCTTCAATGTTTCAGGGCGCCCACCATGGAAAATGCACCGCTGCGGATCTTATCCGCGAGAGACGAGGCGTACTGCGCCACGGCATCCTCACCGTAGGTGGCGACGAGTTCCGTGAAGGCAGCAAAGAGCGCGGCCTGCGCCATGCAATCGGCATCGAGCCCGTCGAGCTCGGCCTCGGCGAAAGCCTCGTTCACATAGCTCAGGGCAGCCTGCTTGATGGAGCTGAGTTCGGGCAGCTCGGTGAGAGGGACGTCGTTATCGTTCATGAATCCATGCCCCTTTGTGGGGACGGCTCGCGGGTCGGTTGATTCGACCTTAGATATCGCGCCGTCCCACCGCCAGCATCACCTTGCGAAGAGGTTAATGCGAGAGGGTTTATACCGAAAAATGTGGATAAAACCCTTGATCCGTAACGAATTCGGCTGCGCTCAATCGTCACCCTCCCTGAATGGAGGGGCGCTTGAAAGGCGTTTCGTCAACCGCCGTAGCGACTGGTGATATTGCGTGCGAGCTGCTCGCCTTCGCGGATGAATCGCGCCGAGGCCTCCTGGGCGGACGGAGTGCAGACGCGGTAGGTGAGGGCATAGGCCTGATAGCCCTTGTTGTAGGCCCCGGCCAGACGCTCGCGTCGCCCCGGCGTCGTGCCTTCCGTCTCGAGCAGGATCTGCATGCGCCGGCTCCATTCAGGGGCATCGGGCGCGGTGCAGAGAGGGCGCAGCATGGCGAGCGCGCCCATGATTTCGGCGAGCCGCAGAAGTTCCTTCTCGTAGGGGGCGGGCGGCGGCTCCACCGGTGGGGCGGGCTCGGCCTGCTGCTGATTCGGCTGCGGCTGGGGAGCCGATTGCTGGGGGCGCCGCTGCTGCGGCCGAGGTTGCGGACGCGGCTGATATTGAGGCTGCGGCGGATAGCCCTGCCGCGGCGCGTTCGGATCCCGCGGAGGGCCGAACAAACGCTCGAAA
>DASRWK010000344.1:0-1949 GCA_035776715.1 Microvirga sp. | reverse complement strand
GAAAAACAGCGGCTTCCCCCAGGATCAATTCGAGGGACGCCCGGTCATCGGAATCTGCAACACGTGGTCCGAGCTGACGCCCTGCAACGCCCATTTCCGAACGCTTGCGGAGCATGTGAAATACGGGGTGCTCGATGCCGGTGGCTTCCCGCTGGAATTCCCGGTCTCGTCGCTCGGCGAGGTCACCATGCGGCCCACCGCCATGCTCTTTCGCAATCTCGCGGCTATGGACGTCGAGGAGGCCATTCGCGCGCATCCGCTCGATGGGGTCGTCCTGCTCATGGGCTGCGACAAGACCACCCCGGCCCTCTTGATGGGCGCGGCCTCCGCCGACCTTCCGACCATCGGCGTATCGGGCGGTCCGCAGCTGCGTGGCGTCTACCGGGGCAAGTATATCGGCTCGGGCACGAACATCATTTCCATGAGCGAGCAATTGCGCGCCGGCGAAGTGACATTGCAGGAGTTCCACGAAGCCGAGGGCGGCATGAACCGCTCGGCCGGTCATTGCATGACCATGGGGACCGGCTCGACCATGGCCTCGATGGTGGAGGCGCTCGGCGTCGGGCTGCCTGAGAATGCCGCCATCCCGGCAGCGGACGCCCGCCGCAACCACCTCGCCCGCATGGCCGGACGCCGCATCGTCGAGATGGTGAGGGAGGATCTCGTCCTTTCGAAAATTCTGACCCGCCAGGCCTTCGAGAACGCCGTCCGAACGCTTGCAGCCATCGGCGGTTCGACGAATGCCGTCGTGCATCTGCTCGCCCTGGCAGGACGTGCCGGCATCGATCTCACCCTGGACGATTTCGACAGGCTCGGCCGGGATATTCATTGTCTGGTGGACCTGATGCCGTCGGGCCGTTTCCTCATGGAGGATTTCTACTACGCCGGAGGCCTGCCGGTCGTCCTGCGCACGCTCGGCGAGCGCGGCCTTCTTCACAGGGATGCCCTGACCGTCAACGGCAGATCGCTTTGGGAGAACGTGAAGGACGCGCCCTGCTGGAACCGAGAGGTCATCACCACCTTCGATCAGCCCTTCAAGCCGGAGGCCGGCATTGCGATCCTGCGGGGCAACCTTGCGCCCAACGGCGCGGTCATCAAACCGTCCGCGGCCTCGCCCGAACTGATGAAGCATACCGGGCGCGCGGTGGTGTTCGAAACGATCGAGGAGCTGCACGAGCGCATCGACGACGACACGCTCGACATCGACGAGACCTGCATCATGGTGCTGAAGAATTGTGGCCCGAAAGGCTACCCCGGAATGGCCGAGGTCGGCAACATGCCCCTGCCCCAGAAGCTGCTGCGAAAGGGCGTCCGCGACATGATCCGCATCTCGGATGCGCGCATGTCAGGCACGGCTTACGGTACAGTGGTGCTGCACGTCGCGCCCGAGGCGGCCGCCGGCGGTCCCCTGGCTCTTGTCCGGAACGGGGACCTGATCACCTTGGATGTGCCGGCCCGGAGCCTGCACCTTCATGTGGACGCCGAAGAGCTCGAACGCCGCCGCACCGCCTGGACTCCTCCGGAGCCGCATGCGACACGCGGCTACGTGAAGATGTACGTCGATCACGTCATGCAAGCCGACAAGGGCGCCGATCTCGATTTCCTCGTCGGTAAGACCGGGGCGCCGGTTCCGCGCGACAACCACTGACCGCAGATTCATCGAACGGAATATTTCAGGGAGAGAACATGTCTTCGCTCGGCAGGTCTTCAGTCCGCCCCTATCGTGGTGTCTATCCGGTCGCGCCGACCATCTTCGACGACGACGGCCAGTTGGATCTCGAAGGGCAGAAGCGAGCCATCGACTTCATGATCGAGGCGGGCTCGGACGGTCTCTGCATCCTGGCCAACTTCTCGGAGCAGTTCCTTCTCACCGACGCCGAGCGTGAGGCGGTGATGCACACCGTGCTCAATCATGTGGCCGGGCGCGTTCCCGTGATCGTCACCACGAG
>DASRWK010000343.1:0-3998 GCA_035776715.1 Microvirga sp. | reverse complement strand
CTCGCCGGAGGAGGCGTGGCCTTTACTTATGGACGAACCTCTCGGATCGCGAGAGGGTACAGGAGAATGGAGATCATCCGTGCCGCTCGACAGCCAGCCCGCCGTCAACATCCCTCAGGCCCCCGATGTGGTGATCGTCGGGGCCGGCAGCGCCGGCATCGCGGCGGCGCGGCGGCTGCTCGCCGAGGGGCTCGCGGTCGCCGTGCTGGAGGCGCGGAACCGGATCGGGGGGCGCGCCGTCACGCGCATCTTCAAGGGACACCCCGTGGACCTCGGCGCCCACTGGCTCCATGCGGGGCCGATCAACCCGCTCGTGAAGCTGGGCTTCGCCCGGGGCGAGCCTCTGAGACGGGCGCCGACGGAGGGCCATTTCTACGTGCGCGGCAGGCCCGGAAGCCGGGTCCAGTCCGCCGCCCTCGACCGGGCCTTCGCCCGGGCCGACCGGGCGATGACCCAGGCCGCCAGGAGCGACGAGGACCGCCCCGCCGCGAGGGCCCTGCCGCCGGGCATGGGCCCGCAGGGCCGCCGCGTCCGCGACATCCACGGCCTCGTGTCGGGACGGCCGCTCGACGAGGTGAGCCTGCACGATTTCCCGAGCATGGAATATGCCGACAACCTGTTCATCGCGGGCGGCCTGGGCGGCTATGTGGCAAGGCTCGGCCGCACCCTGCCGGTCCGCCTGGGCGCCGTCGTTCACGCCATCGACTGGTCGGGACCCGGCGTGCGGGTCGAGAGCTCCGCCGGAACCGTTCAGGCGAAAGCCGCCATCGTCACCACGCCCATGGCCGTGCTGCAGGCGGGCGCGATCCGCTTCGCGCCCGCTCTTCCCACCCCTGTGCGGGAGGCGATCCACGGTTTCCGCCCGGGCGTCTACGAGCACGTGATCCTGCACTGGCCCGGTTCGCCCTTCCAAGGTCCGGACCGGCTCGCGACGCTCACCGGCACCCGCCGCTCCCCGCCGGGCCTCCTCACGCGCATCGACGACACGCCGTTTCACTTCTTCGAGCTCGACCTGCCCCATGCGGCGCGGTTCGACCGGCGCGATGCCCATGCGCCCGCCCGTTTCGCCAGGGAGGTTCTGGCGGAGCATTTCGGCGCTCGCGCCATCCGCAATCTCAGCGTGATGCATGCCACCGCCTGGCGGAACGATCCCTGGTCGCGGGCGTCCTGGGCGGTGGTTCCGCCAGGCCTCGCATCCATTCGCGACGCCCTGAAGGCCCCCGTGGCGGAGCGGATCTGGTTTGCGGGCGAGGCGCTCTCCCGCGCCCAGTGGGGCACGGCCGGAGGCGCCTGGGAGGAGGGCGAGCGGGCTGCGGCGCAGCTTTGCGCCGCGCTTCGCATCGCGAGACGGAGCCTGATCGAGGAACGACCGGCATCGCCCCATGATTGAGGCGCATGCCTCGACATGACCGTCATTTCGTCGCAGCGACGAGGTCCTTCACGATCCGGAAGCCATCGGTCCTCCCGACATCGAGGCCGCCCGTGCCGAAGCTGTTCAGCGAATCAGGGACATCCTGGCGGAATTCGTCAGACAGGGAACGGACGACGTCCTCGGCGACGCGAAGGACGGCTTCGGAAAGTCCCGGAGCGGAGGGGCGTCCGGCAGTGGACAGCCGGCAGCGATCGTCGCATGATGCCGACCGTCCTTGGGCCCGGTCAGGCGCATGCATCACCCATTAATCGTCAAGCTCGAAAAGCATGGGCCCCTTTCCGAGGAGGAGAAGGAGGTTCTCCAGAGGATCACGGCGCGGACGGTCATCTCGGAGCCGCGCGAGGAGATCGTGCCCGAAGGCAGCACTCCCTCCCACAGCAGCCTCATCCTGTCCGGCTTTGCGATGCGCCACAACCATCTGCCCGACGGGCGGCGGCAGATCACGGCGATCCATGTGCCCGGCAACTTCGCGGACCTCCACAGCTTCCTGCTCAAGAAGATGGACGACGGCGTCTCGGCGCTGACCACCTGCAGGGTCGCCTCCGTCGCCCACAAGGACCTGCGCGAGGTGACGAGGACCTTTCCCCATCTCACCCGCGCGCTCTGGCTCACGACCCTCATCGACGGCGCCGTGCACCGGGTCTGGATGACGTCGCTCGGACGCATGGATGCCCGCGAGCGCCTGGCCCATTTCCTCTGCGAACTGCACGACCGCCTGGAATCCATCGGGCTGGTGAAGGACGGCAGCTTCGAGCTGCCGGTCACGCAGGCGGATCTGAGCGACGCTTTCGGGCTCTCCACGGTCCACGTCAACCGCACCCTGCAGGAGCTTCGGAGCGACGGTCTGATCACATCGGCCGGAAAGACGGTGACGATCAACGATCGGAAAGAGCTCCAGCGGATTGCCCAATACAACCCCGATTACCTGCACATCGACCAGAGGCTGGAGCGGGATTGAAGGCGACCGGAAGCATCGTCCTTGTGCTCAGCGGTGCTCGTGCTGGAGGTTGAGGTAGGTGGGCGTGAATTCGCCCACCGTCTTCAGACGCTCCCAGTCGAGAATCGTCAGGGCATCGCCCTGCCATCGGATGAGCCCTTCCTTGCGCAGCTCCTGCAGCACGCGGTTCACATGCACGGTGGAAAGCCCCAGCGTGTCGCCGAGTTCGGCCTGGGTCAGCGGCAGTTGGATCGTGTCGCCGTCCGCGCGTCCGACGGTGCTGAGGCGCAGGAAGAGCTCGCAGATGAAATGCGCCATGTGGGCCGTGGCCGAGAGGCGGCCCATGGCGGTGAGCCATTCGCGGTGAATGGCACCGTCGATGAGCGTGTTGAGCCACAGGAGGCGCGTCAGGTGGGGATGCTCGGCGGTGATCCTTTCGAGCATCGTATGGGGCACCACGGCGATGCGGCAGGGCGTGAGCGCCAGAACCCCGTGATCCATGGCCCTCAGGAGGAAGCTGTGCAGATCGACGAAATCGCCGGCGACATGAATCGCCGTGATCTGCCGCCGTCCGTTGGAGAAGATCTTGTAGCGCGCGGCAAACCCGTCGAGGAGCAGATTGCTCTCTGACGGGTGATCGCCCTCATGCACGATATCCTCGTCCGCCTCGACCACGCGAACGCGCGAGATCGCGCTTTCGAGAACCCGCTTCTCGTCATCCGAGAGCCGGTCGCGCTGTTCGAGTTTGAGAATGAGGGGATTGATGAACATCAAGGTTTTTCATCGAGGAATGAAGAACCCTTCTGGCCGCTGAAGCCCGCGCCTCGCACTCACATATGTTATATGACGGAGGCATCTCCCCTAGCGCGTCGTGCGGGCCCAGAGGGCCGCGCCGGCGAAAGGAGGATCCGGCTCTCCGCTTCAAACGATGCGCCTTTCAGAAAGTGGAGCATCGGACCTGATCCCGAAAGCGGGATCCGGTCCGATGCTCCAGGGGTCACAGCATGCTCGGCAGCACGCGGTCCGGCGGCCTGTGGCCGTCGATGAAGGCCTTGATGTTGACGAGCACCTTCTCGCCCATGGCGATGCGGCCCTCGTGCGTGGCCGAGCCCATATGGGGCAGCAGCACCACCTTGCCCTGCTTGGCGAGCCTCACGAGGCGCGGATTGACCGCTGGCTCCTCCTCGAACACGTCGAGGCCCGCGCCCGCGATGGCGCCGGATTCGATGAGCTTGGTGAGCGCGCCCTCGTCGATGATCTCGCCGCGCGCGGTGTTCACGAGAATGGCGTCGGGCTTCATGAGCTTGAGCCGCCGCGCCGAAAGCAGATGGTAGGTGGCGGGGGTGTGCGGGCAATTCACGGACACGATGTCCATGCGGGCGAGCATCTGGTCCAGGGATTCCCAGTAGGTCGCCTCGAGCTCCGCCTCGATCCTCGGCGGCACGTGGCGGCGGTTGTGATAGTGGATCGACAGGCCGAAGGCCCTGGCGCGGCGGGCGAGCGCCTGGCCGATGCGCCCCATGCCCACGATGCCGAGCCGCTTGCCGGTGATGCGCCGGCCCAGCATCCAGGTGGGAGACCAGCCCGCCCAGTTCCCCTCGGGGATCACGCGCGCCCCTTCCGGAATGC
>DASRWK010000342.1:0-1777 GCA_035776715.1 Microvirga sp. | reverse complement strand
TGCATCATCGATGCCAATCCGGATCAACCGGCTCATGGGATTCAAATTGTCGAGCTGGGATCCTCGTCCAATGCTCAATCTGGCAAAGTGGAGGATGCGTGCAGCCCAGGCGTTATCGCGATCTCAGCCTCCATCTTCCTCAGGGCCGAGGCGGGTACTCGGCCAGCCATTGGCGCGGTCGGCTGCCATTGAGGAACCCGCTTGGGTGCAATCAGCCGAGCCGCCGCTCACGACAGGTGCTTCCCGATGCGCGGGAGGTGAACCCGTCATTGTTAAAAAGGTTTGCCGGGAAACTGGTTTCAGCGTAGCGGAAAAGAAAAAGCCCGGCAGCGCCGGGCTTTATGTCCGCAATGTCTCTGCGAGAGCGGGGCAGGGTTCCTGCCCCTGTGGGCATCCTCAGGCGGCCTTGACGCCGGAGAGAAAGCTCGAGACCTCCAGGTTGAGGTCGTTGGAGTGGCGTGACAGTTCCTGAGCCGCTCCCAGAACCTGACTGGCGGCAGCCCCCGTTTCGCCGGCCCCCTTCTGGAGATCCATGATGCTTTCCGTGGCGGTCTCCGTGACACGGGCGGCCTCCTGCACGTTGCGGGCGATCTCCGCGGTGGCGGCTCCCTGCTCCTCCATCGCGGCCGCAATGGAGGTGGAGATCTGCGACATCTCGGTGATCGTGCGCGCGATCTCCTGGATGGCGTGCACCGTCTCCTGAGTGGCCTGCTGGACGGAGGTGATCTGGGCCGAGATCTCCTCGGTCGCCTTGGCCGTCTGGGAGGCCAGCTCCTTCACCTCGGTGGCCACCACGGCGAAGCCCTTGCCGGCCTCGCCCGCGCGCGCCGCCTCGATGGTGGCATTGAGCGCCAGGAGATTCGTCTGGCCCGCGATGGTGTTGATCAGCTGAACCACATCGCCGATCCGCTCGGCGGAGGCGGCAAGCGCCTGCACGGTCTCGTTGGTGCGCTGGGTTCCCTGCACGGCGCGCTCGGCCACCTGCGAGGACTGGCCGACCTGGGACGCGATCTCGCGGATCGAGATCGACAGCTCCTCGGCCGCGGCGGCGACCGTCTGCACATTGGCCGAGGTCTGCTGGGCCGCCGTGGAGACGGCCACGGTCTGCTGGGAGGTCTGACCCGCCACGGAGCTCATCGACTGGGCGGTCGCCTCCATCTGGGTGGCTGCCGAGGACAGGCCCTGCGTGAGGGCGGATACCTTCGCCTCGAAGCGCTTGGTGAGCTCGTCCAGCATCTGTGCGCGGCGCATCTTCGCCTGGTTGTCGGCCTCCTGCTCGGCGGCCAGGCGGCGCGCTTCGATCGCATTGTCCTTGAACACCTGAACGGCGTTCGCCATGACACCGATCTCGTCGCGGCGAGCCGTGCCCTCGACCGTCACGTTCAGGTCGCCGTCGGCGAGGCCGCGCATATTGGCGACAAGTTTCTGAATGGGCCGGGAGATGCTGCGCCCCAGACCGAACGCGATGGCGATCAGAATGAGGGCCGACACGCCGACGAAGGCGAGGAACAGGTTCCGGTAGGTGGCATTGATGGCCGCAAGGTCATCGATGTACATGCCTGCCGCCACGACCCATTCCCACTGAGGGACGGAGACTGCGTATACGGTCTTCGGAGACGGCACGGTCTCGTTCAGCTTCGGCCAGAAAAAGTTTACGAAGCCGCCGCCCTTCTTGCCGGCTTCGACCTGCTCGCGGGTGACGTAAGTTCCGTTGACGTCTTTCACGTCGGAGAGGTTCTTGCCTTCCGTTTCCTTGTTGGGGTGCATGACAACGAAG
>DASRWK010000341.1:0-17441 GCA_035776715.1 Microvirga sp. | reverse complement strand
GTTGTCGGGCGTCTCGAAATAGAACCCCGCCCAGGGCTCCACCACCGTGTCGATGTAAAGCACGCCGATCTCGCGGCAGAACCTCATGACATCCAGCGAGGACACGTCCACCGAGACGTTGACGCAGAAGCCCTGTCCGCCGCCCTCCGTCAGAAGTGGCGTCAGGATCTCGCGGTAGTTCTCGGGGGTCAGGGCCTCCTTGACCAGGGTGATGCCGCGCACGTCGAGCATGCTGCGGTCCGTATCGACGGGATCGATGACCGTGAAGCGGTTCTTGTCGAACTCGAAATGCCGCTCGATCAGGGGCAGCATGCCTTTGCCGATCGAGCCGAAGCCGATCATGACAATCGGACCGGTGATGCGGCCATGAATGGGCCAAGTGGTCATCGATGATTCTCCTTGTGAAAGCCTGAGATGGAGAGAAGTTTGTCTCCGAGTAAGACGGTTCCGGGCGCATCTAGGATTGAGGAGCCCCCGGGGTCAATGCCCGCGCCCCTGTCCTGGCCTCGCATCGTGGCCTCGCATCGTGGCCTCCCGACCAAGGCCGCCGCAGAGGAGACAAAGAAGAACACTCCTCATGATTTTAGGCCTCGACATCGCGAAACAAGGCCCCATGATCGGGTGACACGATCATCCACCCCGGCTTCAGCCCGATGAGATTTCATGAGCTCCTCATGCGCCATGGGCGCGTGATCGGTCTCGGCTTCGCCCTGACCTTTCTGTCCTCCTTCGGCCAGACCTTTTTCATATCGCTTTCCGGGCCTGACATCCGTGAGGCCTTCGGGCTGACGAACGGCACCTTCGGTCTCGTCTACTCCACCGCAACCCTCTGCTCGGGCCTGCTGATGATCTGGGCGGGCGCCGTCATCGACCGCATCGACATCCGCCTGTACGCCACCATCGCCCTCGCGGGCCTGGCCGTGGCGGCTCTCGGGCTTTCGCTTGCTCCCGGCGTCGTGACGCTGGGCCTGAGCCTGTTCGCCCTGCGGCTCTTCGGGCAAGGCATGACGAGCCATGCGGGCGTGATGAGCACCGCACGGCTCCCGGCGGGCATCCGCGGTCGGGCGACGAGCGTGGCCGCGCTCGGCTTTCCGGCGGGCGAAGCCATTCTGCCTGCCGCCGTCATCGTGCTGATCGCGGCCCTCGGCTGGACCGGCATGTGGCGCGTCGCTGCGACGGCCATCGTCGTCAGTCTTTGCCTCGGCTGGGGCCTGAGCCTTCTCCCCGGGCCGAAGAAAGCGGAGATCGAAGGTGCGGCTCACGAAGGCGGCCCGGCCGACATGGGGCCGAGCTGGATCGCGATTCTGCGCGACTGGCGGTTTCTGGCTCTCGTTCCGACCATGATCGGATACCCGGCCATCGTGACGGCCTATTTCTTCCATCAGCGCCTCATCGCCGACATCGAAGGCTGGCCTCTGGAACTGCTGGCGAGCAGCATCACCATCTACGCCCTGGTCTCGGTCACCGTGGCGATGCTGACGGGCAGCCTGGTCGACCGGTTCGGCGCGATACGCCTGAGTCACTTCTATCTTCTGGGCCTCATACTCGCGTCCGCCGCCCTTGCGGTCTCGAGCGGTCCGGCTCTCGCGCCGGTCTTCTTCGCGTTGATCGGCCTGTCCGCCGGCGCGACCAACGTCATCATCGCGGCGGTTCTGGCCGAGCTCTTCGGCACGAAGCATCTGGGAAAGATCCGCGCCCTGGCAGGCGCCGTCATGGTGGTGGCGTCCGCGGCCACGCCAGGCCTCATCGGCCTGCTGTTCGACGCCGGGATCGACCTGAGGACCATCGCCCTCGGCTTCGCCACCTATCTCCTGATCGCCGCAGGCATCACCTTCACGCTGCCCAATCCGAGGGCCGCATGACGGCCCCGGATGAGGCATGGACGATCAGGCCGCGGGGCGCAGGCCGGGCAGCCGTCCTCGAGCGGCCGCGGCGACCAATGCGCCGAGATCCGGCTTCTCCTCGAAGTCGCCCGTCGCGGAGACGAGGCCGCGTGCGCCGTCGAGAGAGCCCGCCTCGAATTCGAGCGCGAGGAAGCGGCTGCGCTCGTAAGGTCCGGGCAGCCAGAGGGACTGCGTCTTCTCCGTGGAGAAGCCGAAGCGCTCGTAATAGGGCGCATCGCCTACCAGCAGCACCGCCTTGTGGCCGAGAGCCGCCGCGCGGCTCAGCGCCTCGCGCATGAGCTTGCCCCCGAGGCCGAGGCTCTGCAGCGCGGGATCGATGGCGATGGGACCGAGCATGAGCACCGGACGGTTCGGACCGGCGGAGACGTGCCACAGGCGCACGGTGCCGACGAGCGCGCCGTCGCGCTCGACGACAAGAGCCAAGCCGTCGGCAGGCTTGCGCCCTTCGCGCAGGCGCTCGCAGGTCTTCTGGAACCGGGCGGGCCCGAAGCAGGTATCGAGCAGCGCTTCCCGCGCTTGCATATCGTGGAAGAATTCTTCGCGAATCGTGATCATGGCCGTGGCCTCCCAATCGCTGGGTGAGCGACAGCCCTCGCACCCGCTCACGGAATCGGACGCAAAAGTGGATGCCGGTTTTGCCAACATCCGATGCGTCCAAGAGCCATGCGGGCCGTCCGGGACAACTTCTGTGAGGTTGGTGCCTGCCTCGCTTTCGAGACAGGCGGACGTGAGTCAGATCACGTAGGACTTCAGCGGCGGGAAGCCGTTGAACGCGACCGCCGAGTAGGTGGTCGTGTAGGCACCCGTGCCCTCGATCAGCACCTTGTCGCCGATCTCCAGCGAGATGGGGAGCGGATAGGGCTCCTTCTCGTAGAGAACGTCGGCCGAGTCGCAGGTGGGACCCGCGAGCACGCAAGGCGCCAGGTGGTCGTCGTCGCGCTCCGTGCGGATCGGATAGCGGATCGACTCGTCCATCGTCTCGGCGAGACCGCCGAACTTGCCGATGTCGAGATAGACCCAGCGCACCTCGCCCTCATCGCGACTCTTCTTCGAGACGAGGACGACCTCGGCCTCGATGATGCCCGCGTTGCCGACCATGCCGCGACCCGGCTCGATGATCGTTTCCGGAATGCGGTTGCCGAAGTGCTTCGACAGTGCGCGGAAGATCGACTCGCCGTAAGCCTCCACCTGAGGAACCGTCTTCAGGTACTTCGTCGGGAAGCCGCCGCCGAGATTGACCATCGAGAGGTGAATGCCGCGATCGGCGCACTCCCGGAAGATCGCGGAGGCAGAGCCGAGAGCCTGATCCCAGGCTTCCGTGTTGCCCTGCTGCGAACCCACGTGGAAGGACACGCCGTAGGCTTCCAGACCCTGGCGAACCGCATGCTCGAGCACGTCGACAGCCATCTCCGGCACGCAGCCGAACTTGCGGGAAAGCGGCCACTCCGCTCCGGCGCCGTCGCAGAGGATGCGGCAGAACACCTTCACGTCGGAGGCGGCAACGCCAGCCGTAGCGGCAGCGCGGGCGATCTTCTCGACCTCGGCCTCGCAATCGACCGCATAGAGGCGCACGCCGATCTCGAGGGCGCGAGCGATGTCGCGCTCCTTCTTGATCGTGTTGCCGAAGGAGATGCGGTCGGGCGTGGCGCCGGCGGCGAGCGCAAGCTCGATCTCGACGACCGAGGCCGTGTCGAAGCACGAGCCGAGATCGGCAAGGAGCTTGAGCACCTCCGGAGCCGGGTTCGCCTTCACGGCGTAGAACACGCGCGTGTCGGGGAGTGCACGGGCAAATTTGGAATAGTTGTCGCGCACGACATCGAGGTCGACGACGACGCACGGGCCGTCCTCACGTCGGTTGCGCAGAAATTCGCGAATGCGCTCAGTCATGGCGCTCTCCCCACCAAAGGTTCAATGGAGGTCTTCAAGCCTCCGGATTGAAATCTGGACGGTCAGAACCTTCTGCCGTCCGGCGTCAGCGAGGGAAGATGCATCCCGCTTCGTGCGATGGAGACACGAGAAGCGCAAGATGGGCTCTTCACCCGACGATGCTGCCTTGGTTTGGATGGGGATTCCCCGTCCGCACGCCTGGCAATGAGAAACAAGCCTCTTCGGTGCCGACCTTTGGAGGGCCGGCGAGACCAAAAAAGCCCGTTCGTCGTTGCTTTAAGTCACGTCCCCCGTTGAGAACGAGGTGCGCCGGTTTCGCCTCCGGCTGCCGGTTAGGGGTAGTCGAGAACTAGGTCGTCCTCGGGCGGCTGTCCGGCCTCTTGTCCGGATGCCCACCAACCGGCACGCGACCACAGGCACGTGCGAATTTGGGCAGGGATGAAATAAGACCATTCGCCCCGGATCACAAGGGCCTTTCTGGGCTTCCACGAAATTTTTTAACCCTGCTTCCGCAGGGGAATGGCGACGCTTCCGTTCAGCCCCTATTAAGCGGACGAAGCTCAACCATCTGAGGCTTACGGCGTCTTCGAAGCCGCCCATTCTCTCGACAATTCAGGACAGACAGTCTCGCCACCATGCACCATCTCTCCCGCCGCGCCCTTCTGCAAAGCCTGCTCGCTGCCACCGCGCTTCCCGCCTGGGGCGGAGATGCACTCGCGCAAGCTCCGCAGAACGGCGTGCCGGCTCCGGAACCGTTTCAATTCGAGGATGTGGTGCGCCGGGCGCGGGAGCTGGCGAGCGCCCCGTTCGAGCCTCCCTCCACGCAGCTGCCCGAGCCGCTCAACCGGCTGAGCTTCGACGATTACCGCGATATCCGCTTCCGCACGGATAAGGCGCTGCTCGCCAACGGCTCCTTCCGGATGCAGTTGTTCCATCTCGGCTTCCTTTACCAGAAGCCCGTGACGGTCAACATCATCCGTGAGGGAGTCCCGACGCCTGTACCGTATCAGCGCGAGCTGTTCGACTACGGCCGCAACAAGATCGACAAGCCCCTGCCGGTGAATCTCGGCTTCGCGGGCTTCCGGCTGCATTATCCTCTCAACAATCCGAAGCTGTTCGACGAGCTGATCGCCTTCCTCGGCGCGAGCTATTTCCGCTTCCTCGGGCGGGATCAGAAATACGGCCTCTCGGCGCGGGGGCTCGCCATCAACGTGGAGGGCGGGGAGCAGGAGGAGTTTCCGCATTTCCGCGAGTTCTGGATCGACATGCCCAAGCCCAACAGCGAACGGGCGACGGTCTATGCGCTCCTCGACAGCCCTTCCGTCGCCGGAGCCTATCGTTTCGAGATCTACCCGTCGGCGGAAACCACCCTCGACATCACGGCCACGCTGTTCCCGCGCCAGCATATCGAGAACGTGGGCCTGGCGCCGCTCACATCGATGTTCTTCGAGGGAGAGAACGACCGGAAGCCCACGGACGATTTCCGCCCCGAGCTGCACGATTCGGACGGATTGCTCATGCAGTCCGGCGCGGGCGAGTGGATCTGGCGCCCCCTGCGCAACCCGAATCTCAAGACCATCTCGTCCTTCTCCGACAACAATCCGCGCGGCTTCGGCCTGATGCAGCGCGACCGGGTGTTCGAGAACTACCAGGATCTGGAAGCCTATTACCACCAGCGCCCGGGCTACTGGGTGGAGCCGGTGGGCGATTGGGGCGAGGGTTGGGTGGAACTCGTGGAACTGCCGACTCCGGACGAGACGCACGACAACATCGTGGCCTATTGGCAGCCCAACCGGCCTTACGAGCCCGGGCAGGAGATCACCTTCTCCTATCGTCTGCGGGCGGCCGCCGCCGTCGGCTCCATGCATCCGGGCGGCAAGGTGATCAACACCTTCCAGACCCCGCCCCGCGCCAGCGGTTCGAACGGGCCGAGCGACCGCACGCATCGCCGGTTCATCATCGACTTCGCCGGAGGCGAGCTGGGCTATTACTTCAACGCCCCCGACCAGGTGCAGCTGGTTCCCTCCACCTCCGCAGGCCGGATCACCAACACCTTCCTCATGCCCAACGATCACATCAACGGCTTCCGCGCCGCCATCGACGTGAAGCTGGAGCCCGGCCAGTCCACGGATCTGCGCGCCTTCCTGCGCGCCGGGAACCGGGCGCTGACGGAAACCTGGACCTACCCCTGGGCCGTGGAGTGACGGAACCGCCTCTGGCGATCCCACAAAGGGCGAGTCGATCCGGGATCGGCGGCGGGACGCGGCACCATCGTTCCCCACACCCTTTCCCCTTCCTCGTCATCCCCGGCCTGTGCCGGGGATCCAAGCCTTCGACCCGCTGCGGCCTTCCAGGTCGTGGATGGCCGGATCAAGTCCTGCCATGACGAGAGGCGATGGGAGCGCAGGATAAGCAGCGGGGACGGCCGGGCAAGAGCGCCAGGTCCCAAGGATGGGGGCCTTGCCAAGCGCCATGGAACCGCGCAGAACCGGGCCGTGACTTGAATGCGCAGGAGCCGTCTGCGCGGACCGGGGCGAGTACGATGAAGCGGAATATCTGGGCAGCTGGGCTCTTGATGGCTCTCTCGAGCTGGAGCATGGACTCGGCCGCAGCGAAGGACACGTTGCGGGAGGTCACCTTCGGCACCAACTGGCTCGCCCAGGGAGAGCATGGCGGCTACTACCAGGCGCTCGCGGACGGCACTTACGAGAAATACGGCCTGAAGGTGACCATCGTGCCGGGCGGACCGCGCGCCAGCAATCGCATGCTCATGAGCGTCGGCAAGCTCGACTTCTACATGGGCGGCAGCCTCATCCAGGCCTTCTCGGCCGTGGAGAAGAACATTCCGACCGTGGTGGTCGCCGCTCATTTCCAGAAAGAGCCGCAGGTTCTGATGAGTCACCCGGGCCAGGGCCTCGACAGTTTCGAGGATATCAAGAAATCGAACGACATTCTGCTCTCGAAGGACGGCACCGCCACCTTCTTTCAATGGATGAAGGCGGAGTTCGGCTTCAGGGACGAGCAGGTGAAGCCCTACGGCTTCAGTCCGGCGCCCTTTATCGCCAACAAGCTGGCCGTCCAGCAGGGCTACGCGACGTCCGATCCGCTGGTGATCGAGAAGGCGGCGGGCTTCAAGCCCAACGTGTTCCTTCTCGCAGATTACGGCTTCAGCACCTATTCGACCACCGTCGAGACCCGTCGCGAGGTGGCGGAAAAGGACCCCGATCTCGTGCAGCGCTTCGTCGATGCCTCCACCATCGGCTGGTACAATTATCTCTACGGCGACAACGCCGAGGCGAACGCGCTCATCAAGCGCGACAATCCCGAGATGACGGACGAGATCCTCGCCTATGCCGTGGCGAAGATGAAGGAATACGGCATCGTCGATTCGGGCGATACGCAGCAGCACGGCATCGGCGCCATGTCGGACGCGCGCGTGAAGGACTTCTTCGACAAGATGGTGAAGGCCGGCCTCTTCAGGCCGGATCTCGACTACACGAAGGCCTACACGCTCCGGTTCGTCAACAAGGGCGTGGGGCTGGAGCTGCGGAAGTAGCCGGCTTCGGCCGCATCAGGCGCTGCGCATCCCATGAACGCCCTGCCCCTCGCCTCCCTGGACCAAGTCGGCAAGATCTTCGCCAATGGTGTGACGGCCCTCGACCGGTTCGACCTGGAGATACGCGAGGGCGATTTTCTCTCCCTCCTCGGCCCCTCCGGCTGCGGGAAATCGACGGTGCTTCGCCTCATCGCGGGTCTCACGGAACCGACATCGGGAACCGTGACCTGGCCCGGCTCTTCCGATGCGGATCATCGCGGCGAGATCGGCTTCGTGTTCCAGGAGCCCACCCTGATGCCCTGGGCCAATGTGGCCGACAATGTGTGGCTGCCGCTGCGACTGCTCGGCGTTTCCCGGGGCGAGGCCAAGGATCGCATCGCGGAGAGCCTTGCCCTCGTCGGCCTGGAGGATTTCGCAAAGGCGTATCCGCGCGAACTCTCGGGCGGCATGAGGATGCGTGTCTCCATTGCCCGCGCACTCAGCGTGAGGCCCCGCCTTCTCCTCATGGACGAACCCTTCGCGGCTCTCGACGAGATCACGCGCTTCAAATTGAACGATGACCTTCTCGCGGCGCAGAGAGAGCTGAACTGCACGATCGTGTTCGTGACCCACTCGGTTTACGAGAGCGCCTATCTGTCGAGCCGCATCGCCGTTCTGTCGCCGCGCCCGGGACGGGTCGTTGCCGAGATCGCGGGCGCATCATCCTCCGAACGTGGCGGCGATTTCCGGACGAGCCTCGTCTATGCGGATCTGTGCCGGCAGGCGTCGCAGGCTCTGACGAACAGCATGGCGGGCGGGAGGCTGCGATGACCCGCGATCCCCTCAAGCTCATCCTGCCGCTCGCGGTTTTCGTCACGGCCATCGCGGCATGGGAAATCTATGTGCGCGCCGCCGACGTACCGCCCTATATCCTGCCCGCGCCCAGCCTGATCGCGGCGACGATGAAGGCCGATTGGCCGCTTCTGTCGGCTTCCCTCCTGGTCACGCTGAGGACCACGCTCGCCGCACTCGCCCTTGCCGTCGTGGGCGGCGTTGCCCTGGCGGTCGCATTGAACCTCTCGCGCATCGTCGAATATTCGCTCTATCCCTTCGCCGTCGTGCTGCAGGTCACGCCCGTCATCGCCATCGCACCGCTGCTGCTGATCTACATGCCTCAGGACGTCGCGGTGCTGGCCTGCGCGTGGCTCGTCGCATTCTTTCCCATCCTCTCCAATACGATGCTGGGACTGCAATCCGTCGATCGGAATCTCCTGGAGTTGTTCCGGCTCTACGGTGCTCCCGCGGAGGGCGGATGGGGAGCGCGGATCGGCTCCCGGCTGAAGGCTTTCTGGTATCTGCGCCGCCCTGCCGCCCTGCCTGCCTTCCTCGCGGGCCTGCGCATCGCGGGCGGCCTCTCCCTGATCGGAGCCGTCGTCGCCGAGATGGCGGCCGGATCCGCGGGAGCCGGATCCGGGCTGGCCTATCGCATCATCGAGAGCCAGTACCGGCTCAATATTCCACGCCTCTTTGCGGCTCTCGTCCTCCTGGCGTTGATGGGCATCGCCCTGTTTCTCGCCCTGAGCGCCCTGACCAGGGTTCTGCTGCGGCATTGGCACGAAAGCGCTCTGCCCCGGGAAAGCTGACACGAGATCTGTTGACGGCAACAGATCTGTCATCGAAACGTCATGACTTCCTGCTCATGATGATGCGATCGTCGCACCAGAGGGGCATTGCATGGACAAGGACATCATTCACCCGGGCGTGAAAAGCGTCGGCTGGGCCCTGGTCCAAGCGGCCCGTCTCCATCGCAGCCGCACGGGCGACAAGCTTTCCGAACTCGGTCTCTTTGCGGGTCAGGAACAGGTTCTCCAAGCTCTTGCCAGCTCCGGCCCCATGACCATGGGCGATCTCGCGACCATTCTCCGCGTGCGCCCGCCGACAGCTTCCAAGACCGTATCCCGCCTCTCGTCCCTCAAACTGGTCGAACGGCACACGGAGCCCGGCGACGCACGCGTCGTGCGCGTGAAGCTTACCAAGGAAGGCAAGCGCAAGGCCGCCGCCATCGACGCCCTCTGGGACGAGGTGGAGGCCGAACTCCTCGCGGGTTTCGACAACAAGGACCGTAAACGCCTCCGCAAGCTTCTGCGCAAGGCCGCGAAGAATCTCGCCGGCATCACAGGCGCCGATCAGACCGGCTTCGAAGCCGAGGACGATCTCGAGGACCTGGGCTCCGAAGAGCCCGAACTCACCGTCACCGCCTGAGCGATCCAGGACCCATTTCGGCTGATACGGCGCGGTCTATCGCATCCGGCCGGAACTTGCTCTATCGTGGCGTCACGATGCAGCAGGAGCCGGATCCCTTCTCATGATCGATGCGCCCGTCAGCACCCTTCCGGGAATCGGCCCCGTTACCCAGGGCCGGTTGGAGGAGGCCGGCATCCGCACGGTGTCCGATCTCAAAGCCATGGGCTCCGTCGAGGCCTATCGCCGCCTCAAGTTCATGCTCCCCCGCCAGGTGAGCCTCAATGCCCTCTATGGGCTCGAAGCCGCACTGCGCGGTTGTCATTGGCTCGACCTGCCCCAGGATGTGAAGGCGGCCCTTCAGAGGGAGGCACGCCTCGTCGACGAGGCCTTCCGGAGGCCTGCATCGCGCTGCACGATTGCCTGAGGACCAGAGAGACACCATGAGCAAAGCCGATATCCTTATGACCGCCCCGATGATGCCGATCGTCATCGATGCGCTCGACAGAGCCTTCAATCTCCACCGGCTTTGGGAGCATGAGGACCGCGATCGGTACTTGAGCGAGATCGGTCCGCGCATTCGCGGCGTTGCCACGAGCACTCTCTACGGCCGCATGGGGGCGGCCCTGTTCGAGCGCCTGCCGGACCTCGAGATCGTGTCGAGTTTCGGCGTGGGCTACGATAACGTGGATGTCACGGAAGCCGCCAAGCGGAACGTCATCGTCACCAACACGCCGGACGTGCTCAACGACGAAGTGGCGGATCTCACGCTCGGCCTTCTTCTCGCCACCCTGCGCAAGATCCCTCAGGCGGACCGTTACCTGCGCGAAGGACGCTGGCTGGAAGCGCCCTTCCCTCTCTCTCCGACCCTGCGCGAGCGGAAGGTCGGCATCGTCGGCCTCGGGCGTATCGGCAAGGCCATCGCGAAGCGTCTGGAGGGTTTCGACGTCAGCATCGCCTATCACGGGCGCACGCGGCAGGAGGGTGTCGCCTATGCCTACCACCCGACACTCATCGGTCTGGCCGAGGCCTGCGACGTGCTGATCGTAATCACCCCGGGCGGCGCTTCGACGAGGCACCTCGTGAACGCGGATGTCCTGAAGGCCCTCGGCCCTGATGGCATTCTCATCAATGTAGCGCGTGGCAGCGTGGTCGATGAGCAGGCGCTGATCGAAGCCCTGAAATCCGGCACGATCCTGACTGCAGGTCTCGATGTCTACGAGGACGAACCGCGCGTTCCACAGGAGCTGATCGACATGGAACATGTGGTGCTTCTGCCCCACATCGCCTCGGGCTCCGTCCACACACGCAACGCCATGGGCCAGCTGGTCGCCGACAATCTCATCTCATGGTTCAACGGAAAGGGCCCGCTCACACCCGTTTCGGAGACGCCTTGGAACGGCAGATGATCCGGGCCGAAGGAGAAAGTCAGGTCCCCCTGCCGAGTGCTTGATTCCCCTGGCGGGCCTAGCGTCTTTCTTGGGCGAAGTGGATCCGGTTCGCCGTCTAGAATGCGGGGAGCCAAAGACGAGGGCCGTTTCCACTTGCGTGGCATCAGCTCTAGCGTATCGTGCGAAGAAGCAGACCCGGTTTTCGCGCCAAACGATGCGCTTCTTAGGGCCCGGAGCATCGGTTGGGTCCCAAAGTGCAGATCCGCTCTTCACGTCCGATGCTCTAGCGGGAAAGCGCTTTCCACAGGGTCTGTTTCGGCGTCTCGCCGAAGGTCCGTCTGTAGAGACCGGCGAACTCGCCCATGTGGCTGAAGCCGCAGCTCAGCGCGATCTGCGTCACCGTCGCCAAGGCTGGATCGGCACGGAGAAGAGCCTCCTGCGCCCGCCGCAACCGTATCAGCCGGAGAAACGCCATGGGGGTCATGTTGCGGAAAGTCTGGAAGCCGTTCTGGAGGCTTCTCGCGCTTACGCCCGCGTGGGCCGCGATGTCGGCCAGGGACAACGGCTCGGCGAAACGCGCCTCGATATAAGCTTCCGCTCTTTTCACATAATATGGAGCTGCCGCCGGCTGGGGCTGAAGAAGCGCCGCTGAGTAATTGTGAGAATGGCCCAGCAGCAGGGCGGAACCCATCATCTGCTCGAGCTGCTGTGCCGCTGCGGGCATTTGCCGGGTCATCGAGAGGGGATGGCTCAACTCGTCAGCGGCATAGCGGACGAGCCGCAGCCAGCTCTGCCCGGCCGCGCTCTCCAGGGAAAACTGCTTGTCGAACTCGACCGGCTGCTCGATCTCGCGCCCGAGCAATTTCGTGCATAGATCCGCGAGCTTGCTGCGGTTGAGGATCACCGCCAGGGTCTCGCAATCACGCCCGTAGCGCAGAAAGACTTCCGGCCCGGAAGTGTAGACAGCACCCTGCTCGACCGTGAGTGCATAATCCTGCCCTTCGATCTTTACTTGTCCGGCGCCTCCTTGTGCCATGAGGAATACCAGCCGGTCGTCATTGGTGATGGGATAGACCTGAACCGTGAGTTCGGCCCCATAGCCGATCGTGAAGATTCCGAAATTTTTCTGACCATGAACGCCGAGCTGTCCATCGAGGTCTGGGGCCCTGGATTTAGGGCTGAGCTTGTGGGGCGCTATATATTTGCAGGAGAGGTCTTCGAACTCATCGAGACGGGGCGATCGCAGCGAGAAATCGAATGCACTATCACTTTGAGCTAGCGGCTTGGACTTGGAAGAGTCATCGGCCATGCCACGGCACTCTGTTGCATTGGATGCAGCCCTCAGGCTGCGATTACGTAAATCAATAGTTTTTCTGCGCGATTCCGACAAGTCGTGCGGTTCTCCGATTTCCGCGAACGACGAGCAAAGCCATTTTAGTCGGAGGTTCCAAGCACAACACCTGTTGTGCCGAAATGAACTGGCTGAACCAGTATGCATCCTGAGGACGAAACGATGCCCGACAAGCAGAACAGTGTTGCGCGGCAGAAACCGTCTCTTTCAGACTCCCTTGCGAACTGGATTCTTCGGTTTTCGTTATCCAGTTCTGGAGATAGCTGCCCCACCCATACCGTCCGCTTTCACCTCATCCGCGGCCGAATTCTGCTCGGCCTCGGCCAATACGACCACGCCATCAGCGATTTTCGGAACGCATTGATGCTGGATTGGCGGCACGAGGAGGCGGCCTTCTGGCTCAGCAAGGCAAGGTACGCCCTCCAGCACAGCGGCGAGTCGGGATCTCTCCATCGGGTTTAGAGACGATAAGAGGTCTCAGAGTGCAAAACCTCCATCCACGAGATGGATGTGACCCGTCGTGTAGCTCGCTTCGTCGGAGGCGAGATAGACGGCGAGTGCCGCGACTTCCTCGGGAGTGCCTAGCCGCCCCATCGGCTGGCGATCGACGAAGGCTTGGCGCACGGCCTCGATGCTCTGGCCGGAGCTTGCCGCCAGTTCCGCAATGCGCTGATCGAGCGATGGCGACTGCACGGTGCCGGGGCAGATCGCATTGGCGCGGATACCCTGCCTGATGAAATCGGCCGCCACCGCCTTGGTGAGGCCGATCACCGCCGCCTTCGTCGCGCCGTACACATAGCGGTTCGGAATACCCCTTACGGAAGATGCCCCGGACGCGATGTTGACGATCGAGCCGGCGCCCTTCTCCAGCATGCCCGGCAGAACGGCCTTGATGGTGCGGTGCATGGATTTCACGTTCAGATCGAACGAGAAATCCCAATCGTCCTCCGAGCATTCGAGCACGTTGCCGTGATGAACGTATCCGGCCGCGTTCACGAGAATATCGAAGGGCCCGGTCTCGTGGACGAGCCCATCGACCGCGGCACTCGAACGCACATCGAGCCCTCGCCGCGTCGCTCCCTCGAGACCTTCGAGTTTTCTCTCGTCGAGATCCGTTGCGCACACCCGCGCCCCCTCGCGAAGGAAAGCCTCCGCAATGGCACGCCCGATCCCCTGTCCTGCCGCAGTCACGAGGGCGGTCTTGTTCTTCAGCCGATTCGTCATGGCGTTTTCCAGAGCTCTTCGAATGCCTTAGTGGTTGTCGCGAGGCACGCCGAAGGTCTGCGCCACCTTCTGATACTTCACCGCGGGCTTGAGCGTCATGCCCTCGGAGAGTTGATCCACCATGGAGCGTTGAATTTCCTGCCAGGGCGTCTGGCTTGCCGGATAGGCATAGCCGCCTCGCGCCTCCAGATCGGCACGGCGCTTCTCCAACTCCTCTTCGGGAAGCAGGATGTCGGCGGTGCGCTTGTTGAGATCGATGCGGATACGGTCGCCTGTCTGCAGCAACGCCAAGCCGCCGCCTGCCGCCGCCTCAGGCGAGGCGTTGAGGATGGACGGCGTCCCGGACGTGCCGGATTGACGTCCATCGCCGATGCAGGGGAGCGAGAGCACGCCGCGCCTGATGAGTGAGCCGGGCGGCTGCATGTTCACCACCTCAGCAGCGCCGGGATAGCCGATGGGTCCCGCGCCGCGCATGATGAGAATGGTGTGCTCGTCGATGTTGAGCGACGGGTCGTCGATGCGGTGATGGTAGTCCTCTGGCCCGTCGAACACCACGACACGCCCCTCGAACGCGTTGGGGTCGTCCGGGTTGTTCAGATAGCGCTCCTGGAATTCCTGGCTGATCACGCTGGTCTTCATGATCGCGGAGTCGAAGAGCGTTCCCTTCAGGTTCAGGAAGCCCGCCTTTTCCTTCAGCGGGTTCTCATAGGAGCGGATCACATCGTGATCCCAGGTGAACTTGCCTTTGCAATTCTCGCCGATGGTCCTGCCCGTGCAGGTCAGAGCATTCTCGTGAATTTTCCCTGCACCGATGAGTTCCGCCATGACCGCCGGCAGACCGCCCGCACGGAAGTACTCCTCGCCGAGGTATTCGCCGGCGGGCTGCACATTCACCAGCAGCGGGATCTCGAAACCGATGCGCTCCCAATCTTCATTGGTGAGCGGGACACCGATATGCTTCGCAATCGCGTTGATATGGATCGGCGCATTGGTGGAACCGCCGATGGCCGCATTCGCGACGATGACGTTCTCGAAGGCCTCGCGCGTCATGATGTCGGAGGGCTTGAGATCCTCCCATACCATATCGACGATGCGCCGGCCCGTCTCGTAAGCCATCTGACCACGCTCGCGATAGGGCGCGGGGATCGCAGCCGAACCGGGCAAAGACATGCCGAGCGCCTCGGCCAAGGCATTCATGGTCGAAGCGGTGCCCATGGTGTTGCAGTGGCCGACCGAGGGCGCGGAGGAGCCGACGATGTCCATGAACTGCTGGTAATCGATGTCGCCCGCCGCATGACGCTCGCGCGCCTTCCACACGACCGTGCCGGAACCGGTGCGCTCGCCGTGATGCCAACCGTTGAGCATGGGACCTACGTTGAGCGAGATCGCCGGGATGTTCACGGTGGCGGCCGCCATCAGGCAGGCCGGCATGGTCTTGTCGCAGCCGGTCAGCAGCACGACGCCGTCGAGCGGATAGCCATAGAGAACCTCGACGAGGGAGAGATAAGCCAGATTGCGGTCCAGGCAGGCCGTCGGTCGCTTGCCCGTTTCCTGGATCGGGTGGCAGGGGAACTCGAACGCCACGCCGCCCGCCGCCGTGATGCCGTCGCGCACGCGCTTGGCGAGCTCGAGGTGGTGACGATTGCAGGGAGAGAGGTCGGAACCGGTCTGAGCGATGCCGATGATCGGCTTCCTGCCCTGCAGCTCCTTGCCCGTGAGACCGAAGTTCAGGTAGCGCTCGAGATAGAGCGCCGTCATGCCGGGATTGTCGAGGTTGTCGAACCAGAGCCGAGAGCGAAGCTGATCGGGGGAGCGGCGATGGGGCCTGTCAGCCATTCTTGTGGTCCTCTTAAATCACAACAGGCGTTTCGCCCTTATCTGGGACGGGCCGGGCCTGTGTCCAATCGTTGCGGCGAAACGGTCCTGCTTTGCGGAATCCTTCCGCAAGCACTCGAAAACGAAACGTTTCGTGACGCAAGGCGACTTTCGAATAAATCATACAATTCGTCTCGAAGCGGCGTAACAGCGACCGCTCCCTTGGCGACAGAACGGCGCAGCCCTAGGGGTACCGGCATCCGAAACGGTCCTCTTGGCGCGCGAGCCTTGAGCCGACCGCCCCGCCGCCGAAGAGGTCAGGCCAAGGCGCCCGCCATCCCGTCGATCTGCGCCCGTGTCGCAGGGTCGAGGTCGAGGGCCTCGGCAAGCTGGTGGAGGAATTCGCGCTCCTGGAGCGTATCGGGATCGATCGCGATGCGCGCCGCCGCATAAACCTGCGCGGCCTTCTCGGGGTCGTTGACGTTGGCGGACAGCTCCTCCACGTCCGCGGGCGAAGCCATCTCCCGCTCCAGCCACCGGCTGGCCTGAGGATCGATGCCGGCCTCGACCAGCCCCCTCACGATGCGGGCACGTTCCCCCTCGTCGATCCTGCCGTCGGACGCCGCTGCCGCCACCATGGTTCTTAGGAAAAGCAAAGCGTCATCCTCCGTCTGAGAGACAGGATGGAAGCTGGATGTTTCAGGAACGTCGAGCGCCGCCTGGCCCACGGCCCCGCCGAGGGATGCCTCACCCCCCGTCAAAGCCGGCTCTTGGGATTGTGCGGCAATTCCCGCTCCACTCTGCTGCTTCTGGTAGGCCCGGTAAGCCAGGCCCCCGATGACGGCCAGACCGCCGAGTTTCACGAGACTGCTCGTGAGCTTGCCTTTCTTGCGCCGCCCGAACAACAACCCTGCCAAGCCCAGGAGCGCCGCCTGCGTTGCGCCCGGATGCTGGGCTGCCAAGTCCCTGGCTTTCTGAAGAAGCTGCTCGGGCGACTGGCCGGCAAGATGCGTCACGGTCTTCCCGAAGCTCTCTTGCGGCAGCCCGGCACTCCTGCCGGCCTCGGGAGCGTCCTGCCGATCCTGATGCGGCTCCGGGCGGCTCATGGCGCCCATGAATGCATCCAGTAGCTTTCTGTAATCGACCATGGACTCCTCCTGCCGGTTCAATGACAAAGCATGAACACAACGGAGGTGGGGAAGAATGGTTCAGGTTTCGCGGCGCAGGGAGGCAGCGTCGGCAGCAAGTCGCGCGATCTCGACAAGGTCTCCCGTTTTCATGGCCCCCGGGGGCGTCACCCACGTGCCACCCACACAGGCCACGTTGGGGAGGGAAAGATAGGAGGCGGCATTCGTGCGGTCGATGCCGCCCGTGGGACAGAATAAGAGATCCGGAAGAGGCCCATGGACGGATCTCAGCCACGCCGCTCCCCCCGAGGCTGCTGCCGGAAAGAATTTCAACGCATGGAACCCCATCTCGGCCAGTGTCATCGCCTCCGACACCGTGGCGCAGCCGGGCATCGCCGGAATGCTCGCGTCACGCAGGTCCTCCGCCAACTTCAACGAGGTTCCTGGTGTGACGATGAACTTGGCCCCTGCGTCAGTCACCTCCCGGATCTGGCTTCTCGACAGCACGGTGCCGGCCGCAACCACCGCTTCAGGGACGGCCTTCGCGATCGCGCTGATCGCATCGAGGGCGGCGGGCGTTCGGAGCGTCACTTCGATTACCGGCAGTCCGGCGCGAATGAGCGTATGAGCCAGATCGATGCTGATCCGGGCATCGTCCACGGTTACGACGGGAATCATGGGCGCGAGACGCAAATAGTCGCGAAGAACCATTCCTTCAGATGCCATTCCCATTCCCCTTCCCGTCTATCTTCCTCACCGGATTCCATTGCGGTTCTAGGCCTGGACAGCCTGTCTGCCAAGGCATGGCGCAAAGGCATTTGGTAGTTTTGCTCTCGGATTTGCTCTCGATTTTGGCGAGCGGGAGGTTTGGGTTTTGGGTGTTTTGGATGCGAGAAAGCCCCCGGAGCGGGTGGCTCGCGGGGGCTTGGGGTTGGTTGCGGGGACAGGATTTGAACCTGTGACCTT
>DASRWK010000340.1:0-2505 GCA_035776715.1 Microvirga sp. | reverse complement strand
CTATCGACCGTTCCGGTGGACGCGGGCGGCACGAATCTCGTGGCCTCCGGCCGCCTCTCGGAGGTGGTGGTGGATCAGGGCGGGCGGGTGATGTTCTCGATCGCCATCGACCCGTCCGAGGCCCAGGCAATGGAACAGGTCCGCCAGGCCGCCGCGACAGCCGTTCAGGGTCTGCCCGGCGTGAAGGGGGTTTTCGCAAGCCTCACCGCCGACCGCCCTGCCGGTTCGAGCGTGCCCTCCCCCTCACCGGCCGCCGCGCAGCGTCCCCGGGCCGCTGCACAATCCAGAAGCCAGCGCATCCCGGGCGTAAAGCACGTGATTGCCGTGGCCTCCGGCAAGGGCGGCGTGGGCAAGTCGACGACAGCCTGCAATCTCGCCCTTGGCCTCAAGGCGCTGGGCCTGAGGGTCGGCGTTCTCGATGCGGATATCTATGGCCCTTCCATGCCCAAGCTCTTGGGCATCCACGGCAAGCCGAAACTGCTCGAGAACCGCATTCTCGAGCCCATGGAGGCCTATGACCTCAAGGTCATGTCGATCGGTTTCCTTGTCGAAGAGGAAGCCGCGATGATCTGGCGGGGGCCGATGGTCATGTCGGCGATCACGCAGATGCTGCGTGAGGTCGCCTGGGGCGATCTCGACGTGCTCGTGGTGGACATGCCGCCGGGTACGGGCGATGCCCAACTCACCATGGCGCAGGCAACGCCCCTGGCAGGTGCCCTGATCGTCTCGACGCCGCAGGATCTGGCGCTCATCGATGCAAGGCGGGGCGTATCGATGTTCAAGCGCGTGGAAATCCCGATTCTTGGCATCATCGAGAACATGGCCACTTTCGTCTGCCCCCATTGCGGCGAGACTTCGCACATTTTCGGCCATGGCGGCGCGCGTTCGGAAGCCGGGCGCCTGGGTGTTCCCTTCCTCGGAGAGGTTCCGCTCAATATGACCATTCGCGAGCTGTCCGATGCGGGACGCCCCGTCGTCGCGGCGGATCCGGACGGGCCGCACGCCAAGATCTACAAGGACATGGCCCAGCAGGTCTGGACGGCGCTGTCGGGCGGGGCGGCGGCTCGCCCCGCCCCGCGCATCGTGATCGAGTGAGCCACGATGACGCCTGTTCCGGCGACCTTGGGGGTCATTCTCGCAGGAGGCTTGGCTCGGCGCATGGGCGGAGGCGACAAACCCCTCCTGAGGCTCGGAAGCCACCCCCTGCTGGCATGCATAGAGCAGCGCTTGGCGCCGCAATGCGAGGGCGTGGTCCTCAATGCGAATGGCGACCCCGCGCGATTTTCCGAGGTCCGGATGCCCGTGGTTTCCGATTCCGTATCGGGGCATCCTGGTCCTCTCGCGGGCATACTGACTGCGCTCGAATGGGCTGCCGTACACCGTCCTGAGATCAAATGGGTGATCAGTGTTCCGGGCGACACCCCGTTCATTCCGCACGATCTCGTCTCGCGGCTTCATGAGGCGCGTAAGACAGAGCGAAAGCCCCTCGCCTGCGCCGCCTCGGGACCGCATAATCACCACACCGTCGGCCTGTGGCCGGTCGATCTGCGCCACGACCTGCGCCATGCGCTTACGATCGAGGGCGTGCGCCGGGTCGAGAACTGGGCGAAGGCTCACGGGCTGGCAACGGCCTCCTGGCCGACAGAGCCATTCGATCCATTCTTCAACATCAACAGCCCGGAAGATTTGATCGCTGCGCGCACCCTTGTTGAGCGTGCGGGCACTCATCGCTAGAAACCTTAACCGCGAATGGGCAGGACGGGAGGATTTCGATGATTGAGCTGGATCTGTCCGGTTTGAAGTGCCCGCTCCCGGTACTGCGAACCCGCAAGACGCTGCTCACTATGAATCCGGGCGACCAGTTACGTGTGATCTGCACGGATCCGCTCGCAGGGATCGATCTGCCCAACCTCGTGCGCGAGCTGGGCGATATCCTGCTCGAGCAGCACCAGGATGAGAAACACATGACCTTCCTGATTACCAAGGCGGCTCCGGCGAGATGAGGAAGGCCCGGCGACAAGCCGGGCCTTATTCTCGAACCTGCTCTGATCAGGTGCTCTTACGCAGGCTGTCCTTCATGCCGCCGACGGTGTTCTGGATGCGGCCCTCGGTCTTATCCATCTTGCCTTCGGTCTCCATCTTGGTATCGCCGAGAGCCTTGCCGAGGCCTTCCTTCACGCGGCCTTTGATGTTCTTCATGCTGCCTTCGCTGCGATCACGATCCATGATGATTCTCCTCGGTTTGATCTATTGGTCAACGCAACTACCATGGATCAGGTTTCAAACTTGGCATTAAATTCGCAATTCAGCCCACAGTTTGTGCGCACAACCGCGAACTTGCTTAATAATGCTGAGTATTTAGTTTTCGCGTTCGCCAGCATATTCGCTTATTTATATTAAACTATACTTAGAAGGATTAAATTATATGAAACTCTACATGACGTTGCCCATATCGCGCTTGCATTCTGCATAATCTTCTTTCATCCGACTTTTTTGAATGGACAA
>DASRWK010000339.1:0-5294 GCA_035776715.1 Microvirga sp. | reverse complement strand
TGCGCGACCGCATGATTGCAATCTACACCTATGCGGCCCTCACGCCGGAGCTGGATCCTTCAGAGTTGGCGCGCCTGGGCGAGCTGCCGCAATGGGGTGTGATCCCGGGCCACCGGATGGGCACGACCCTGCGCAAGTTTCAGAACACGCGCTTACTTGTTCGCAGCGGGGATTCATACGAGCGCGAGATGCCGACGGCCCGTGTACGTGAGATGCTGACCGAGCTCTATCGCCGCCGCTATCCGCAGATGGCCTCTCACGCATTCGAGCATGTCTGGGGCGGCGTGACGGCCATCACCCACAATGGCGGGCTCTATTTCGGGCAGGTGCGGCCCGGCCTCTATGCCGCTGCGGGCTGCAACGGGTCCGGCGTGGTCCGTGGCACCATTCAGGGGAAGCTGCTGGCCGAGATGGCCTGCGGCAGCCAGTCCGCGCTTCTGTCGGATAGGCTCGCCCTCGAGGGACCCAACTGGCTTCCCCCCGAGCCGTTCCGGAGCATCGGGGTCATGTCGAGCATCGCGCTGGAGCAATTTCAGGCCGGCCTGGAGCGGTAAGGCCGTGCGCCAGGATCCTTTCACGCACCACCTCTGCGGCCGAAACCCCGTACCGCCGATCTGAGCCCTCGCATCCACCGCGATCATCCTGGGACGCGATCTGTGTGTGCCGCGTGCGCGGTGGCGGCACGTCACACGCAGGTGGAAACGGCGGTGATCGGCAGGCCCGTCCAGAGTGTCGCAAAGAGGGCGCAGAAGGTCGATGCGAGCGCCGCCGTCGCCATGAAGCGGGCCGGTTGGCCCCTCGAGGCATTGTCCCTCCTGGTCCTCAGGCACCATTGGAGCAGCAGCCCCAACGCAGCGAGATGCCCGGCCCACACCAGGATCAGGACGAGCCTGTTGAGGCTCACGGGCCCGACATCCACGCTCTGCCAGCCCAGGGTGCACCCGAATGAAAGGGCGGCGTAGAGGAGGGTGAAGGCCGAACTCCAGATGATGAAGCCGGCCACGATGGCGAGCAGCATGAGGGGGGAGGTCCGGCCTGTCATGAGCCGATCACCTTGGGTAATCCGTAGACCATGATGAGAGCGACCATTCCGGCAACGGCGGTGTAGTCGTGCCAGAGCCGACCGATGCGCAGGTCGAGATTCCTCCGGACCGACACGTAGCCCGACAGGCAGCGATACCAGCCGTAGCCCGCAAACAGGACGCCGAGTGCTGCATGCAGCCCGGCATAGACGAGGATCGCCGCCGTCGTCGCCGCATAGGCGTGGCCCGTCGGGTCCGGCACCAGCTGCACCAGCCTGACGAGACACGACAGGGCAAGGATATGTCCCCCCGCCGCCGCGAGGAGCCACAGGGATGCCCGCGTGATCCTGGCGGTGGCGTTCTCGACCAGCGACCGTCTGGCTGCCAGAGCCGCTAGAACGAACCCGAAACCGCCGGCGAGCGGCAGGCCGGGTCCGATGTCCAGCAGCCGGCCGGGAGGCCACCCGGGTGCGACGATCCAGAGATAGAGGCTTCCGAACAGCAGCGACGAAAACAGCGTCCCGTTCGCCACAAGGGTAAAGATCATGGCCCACCATGACGGCGGCCCGGATGCCTCCTGATGAGGCTGTACCGCCTCGCCCCGGCCAACCGGCAGAGGACCGTGATCCTTCCGAAGACCCATGCCCCGGCTCCAAGAGACGAGCAGCGCGACGGACAGGCCCGCGCCGATCAGGGCCAGAACATAGGCCTTCATGAGCAGGGCCACGAAGAAGACGCCCGTCGCGAGAGCCGACCAGAGCGGCAGGAAGGTCGGTCCGGGCAGCAGAATGATCTGGTCGGGTTTCCCCGTCACCATATGGACTCCCAGGGTCTCCCGCCACCCGTTGCGCACGAAGCCGAGAAATCCCTCGCCGCGGGCGAGACGGGTTGCAAGATCGGGATCGTCCGCAACCGGCGAGCGGCTTGCGACGTCGGGAAGGGCGGCGAAGTTGTAGTTGGGGCTCGGCGTCGGCATGGCCCATTCGAGCGTGTCCGCCTTCCAGGGATTGCGGGGCGCGGGGCGCCCGAACCGCAACTGCAGGGCGATATCGACCACGAACAGGGCAAATCCCATTGTCATGACGAATCCGCCGATGGAGGAGAGGAGGTTGAGCCAATCCCATCCGAGATCCGGCGCATAGGTGTGGACGCGCCGCGGCATGCCCCTCAGGCCGGTCAGGTGCATCAGGAGGAAGGTGGCGTTGAAGCCGATGAAGATCAGCCAGAATGCCGTCACGCTCAGCCGGTAGACCGGCATGCGTCCCGTGAAGTGAGGCAGCCAGTAGTGGGCTGCGGCCATCATCGGGAAGACGAAGCCTCCGACGAGCACGTAGTGCAGGTGCGCCACGACGAAGTGCGTATCGTGGGCCTGCCAATCGAACGGCACGACGGCCAGCATCACGCCCGTGAGGCCGCCTGCGACGAAGACGAAGAAGAAGCCGAGGAGATAGAGCATCGGCACCTTGAGCTGCGGCCGTCCGGAAGTGAGCGTTGCCAGCCAGGAGAAGACCTGCACGCCTGTCGGAACGGCCACCAGCATGCTGGCCGCCGAGAAGAAGGCTTGCGCGAGATGCGGGATGCCGACCGTGAACATGTGGTGCACCCACAGGCCGAAGCTGAGGAAGCCCAGCGCGATGATGCTCACGACGATCCAGGAATAGCCGATGATGGGATGGCGCGCGAGCACGGGCAGAATTGTCGAGATGACGCCCGCGGCCGGCAGGAAGATGATGTAGACCTCGGGATGGCCGAAAAGCCAGAACAGGTGCTGCCAGAGGAGCGGGTCGCCGCCGCGGGCGGGATCGAAGAACGGCCAGTCGAAGGCCCTCTCCACCTCGAGAAGGATGCTGCCGAGGATGAGGGGCGGGAACCCGACCAGCATCATCATGCCGGTCACGAGAAGATACCAAGCGAGGAGCGGCATCTTGTCGAGCGACATGCCGGGCGCGCGCATCTTGAGAATGGTGACCACGATCTCCACGGCCGCCGAGATGGCCGAGATTTCGACAAAGGTGATCCCGATCAGCCAGACGTCTGCGTTGATGCCCGGCGTATAGGCCCGCGACGACAGGGGGGTGTACATGAACCAGCCGGAATCGGGCGCGGCGCCCACCGCCAGCGCGACGAGCAGGATCGAGCCGCCGAAGACATAGCACCAGAAGCCGTAGGCCCCGAGACGGGGGAAGGCGAGGTCGCGAGCGCCCAGCAGCTTGGGCAGCAGGTAGATGGCCAATCCCTCGAACATCGGAATGGCGAACAGGAACATCATCACCGTGCCGTGCATGGTGAAGATCTGGTTGTAGTGATCGGGGCCGAGGAAGGCGCTGTGCGGGCTCGCGAGCTGCGCCCGGATCAGCATGGCCAGGATGCCGCCGATGGCGAAGAACACGAAGGCAGCGATGATGAAGCGCCGTCCGAGCACCGTATGGTTGACGGCGGAGAGCGCTCCCCAGCCTCCCGGCGTGCTCCAGACCGCGTCCAGCTCCTTGTGCAGGCGGACCGGTGATTCCGGTGGGGACATCGTCTTCACGGAGCGATCTCCCTTGACGGTGTGGCCTGGGCATCGGCGGCAAGCCGCGTGAGGACGGCGTCGTAATCGGCGGGAGGGTGCGCCACCACGGTCATCGCCATTCCGGCATGCCCGTTCCCGCAGAACTCGGCGCAGACGCCCCGGTACGTGCCGGGGGCATCGGCCGTCAGGCGGATCACGTTCACGTGCCCCGGCACGGCATCGATCTTGCCGCCGAGGCGCGGGATCCAGAAGCCGTGGATCACGTCGGCGCTTTCCACGCGGATGTCGACGGGCGTGCCAGCCGGAATATGGAGAGTGCCGATCGTCCTTACCGTCGTTCCGTTCCCGAGAGGGTGGGAGACCTCCCATTGCCATTGCCGTCCGAGCACCCCGATGCGCACCGGCTCGGGTGTAACGGGATGTGCGAGCAGCCTTTCCCCCGTCGCGAGGGCGTAAGCCAGGAGCGCCGTGAGGGAGACGACAGGAAAGAGGACGCCTCCACCGAGGAGCCAGTTCCGGGCGGATGCCGGCCTCCGGCCGGAGATCAGAAAGGCCCTGAGCAGGAGGCCCATCACCAGGAGCAGGATGAATACCGCACCAATGAACATCACCCACCATAAGCGTGCCACCGAGGCGGCGTGCGGTCCTGCGGGATCGAGGGTCGAGAGCGGACCGGAGCAGCCGGCGATGACGATGCCGCAGGCTGGCGCGGCGGCCCACCTGAACCATGTGGCGATCCGGCGTGTTGTGCCCCGGAGGCGAAACCAAGATTGAGGAGAATCCGCGTGTCGAACCCGGTCATCGAGGATGTTGAAAGACACGATGTCAGCTCCGCTGTCGCCGTGGCGGGGCATCCGGTCCACGCGATGCTCGTCACATTTCCGATCGCGTTCACGGTGGGCACGGTGGGAGCCGACGTGTTCTACTGGTGGTCGGGAGATTCCTTCTGGGCGCGGGCCGCGCTGTGGTCGAGCGGGATAGCCTTCACCCTGGGCGTCCTCGCGGGCCTGGTCGGAACGGCAGAGCTCGTACTCGTCAAGGGAATCCGCAGGCGAGCCGCGAGCTGGACGCACGCGATCGCGGCGATGATGCTGCTCGCGATCATGGGAGCCAATTGGGGCATCCGCCTGTCCGACCACGAGGCGGCGGCCCTGCCCATAGGCCTGTTTCTCTCGGCCCTTGGAATGGTGTTCGTCGCGATCGCGGGCTGGCACGGGGGCAAGCTCGTGTTCGAGCATCAGATAGGCCTCATGCTTTCGGAGAACGACTGAAGTCCACCCGGTCGCCTCATCCACTCGGGCAGGGCCGTTACATCGAGGAGGGGCTTCGCCAGGACGAGCCAAAGGATCGCCGAGATGGTGGCCAGTGTGGCAATGGCCGCCGCGTGTCCCCGCCACCTGGAGAAGCGCCCTTCCGGGCGGAACACCCGAACGACGACGTGGCCTGCGTAGACGTGGAGGAGCACCAGGACTCCGACCGCGGCGAGCTTCATTGCCATCCAGACGGTGAAGACCTCCCGCACGAAGATCAGGGACATGCCCGTTCCGACGGCGATGAACGCGCTTGGTGAGATGATCGACGTATAGGCGAAGCGCGTGAATCTCTGGAGATGGTAGAGCGCCTCCTTGTCCTTCACGCGCGCCTTCTGCGCGTAGAGGCCCGGCAGCACGAGGAGCCCGGCGCACCAGATTACCAGCGACACGATGTGAACTGCCTTCAGCCACGACGTCATGCACGGCTCTCGCTGCCGCGGGTGAGGG
>DASRWK010000338.1:0-4362 GCA_035776715.1 Microvirga sp. | reverse complement strand
GCACCGAGAGGATGCCGAGCGCCACCTTGGAGCCGACGCCCTGCACGCTCTGGAGCAGGCGGAACCACTCGCGCTCCGAATCCGACCGGAAGCCGAACAGGCGGATCATGTCCTCGCGGACATGGGTCTCGATGGCAAGCGTCGCCGCCTCGCCGATGGGCGGCAGGTTCTGCAGGGTCCGGGAGGAGCAATGAACCACATAGCCGACCCCGTGCACGTCGATGACGACGAAATCGTCGCCGTAGGAATCCACCACGCCCTTGAGTTTGCCGATCACGTTCGTCTTTGCTCCTGCTTCCCTCCTCCATGCGGAGAGGAATTGAGGGTGGGGGTCACACGGTCGGAGCACAGCGCGTGTTCCGGACCGGATCAGAGCCATACACCGTCATGGCCGGGCTTGTCCCGGCCATCCCGATCGGACGAGCGCCGCGTCCCGCGTGTCTGGATCACCGGCACAAGGCCGGTGACGACCGTCCCGCCGACTTCATAGCCGCCTGCCGGATCGGCTTCGCCATCCGGGATGGTGCCCGTTCTTCTGTAACACCTTAAAGGCTCGCCGCCAAAGCACGGGCCTTGCGGTGATGGGCGTGGGCGATGGCGATGGCGAGAGCGTCCGCCGCATCGGCTTTCTTGAAGTCGGCCTTGGGCAGCAGGATCTTCACCATCGCCTGCACCTGATCCTTCTCCGCGTGGCCGACGCCCACCACGGTCTTCTTCACCTGGTTCGCGCCGTATTCCGCCACGGGCAGGCCGTGGAGGGCGGGCACCAGCAGGGACATGGCGCGGGCCTGACCGAGCTTGAGGGTGGCCTGCGCGTCCTTGTTCACGAAGGTTTCCTCGACCGCGACCTCGTCGGGCGTCCAGGCGCGGATGACCTCGGTGATGCGGTCGTGGAGCTGCTTGAGGCGAAGCGCCAGATCGAGATCCCCGTCCGAGGTCACGACCCCGCAGGCCACGAAGGAAAGCTTCGTCCCCTCGACGGTGATGATGCCCCAGCCCGTGTTGCGCAGGCCGGGATCGAGGCCGAGGATGCGGACGCGCTCAGTCAAGAAATCCTCCTCCACCGTCATGCCCGGGCTCGTCCCTGGCATCCACGTCTTCATCCCGCTCAAAGGCGTGGATGGCCGGAGCAAGTCCGGCCGCGACGACAATCCTCGCTTACCCGGCCATCTTCTGCACGAGGGCGTCGGAGAGTTCGAAGTTGCCGTAGACGTTCTGAACGTCGTCGTGCTCCTCCAGCGATTCCATGAGCCTCATGAGCTTCTCGCCGGTCTCGTCGTCCACGGAAACCGGAGTTTGGGGCTTCCAGACGAGCTTGGAGGCCTTCGGCTCGCCGAACTTGTCCTCCAGCGTCTTGGTGACCTCGTTCAGCGAGCCCTGGTCGCAATAGATCTCATGGCCGTCCTCGGTGGAGACCACGTCGTCGGCACCCGCCTCGATGGCGGCTTCCAGCATGGCGTCCGCGTCGGCGACATCGGCCGGGAATTCGACGAGGCCGACGCGGTCGAACATGAAGGACACGGCGCCGGTTTCGGCGAGATTACCGCCGCTTTTGGTGAAATAGGAGCGGATATCGGAGGCCGTGCGGTTGCGGTTGTCGGTCATCGCCTCGACGATGATGGCCGCGCCCCCGGGGCCGTAGCCCTCGTAGCGGATCTCCTCGTAGTTCTCGCCGTCATTGCCCGAGGCCTTGTTGATGGCGCGCTGGATGTTGTCCTTGGGCATGTTCTCGGCGCGGGCCGCGAGGATCGCAGCGCGCAGGCGCGGGTTCATGTTCGGATCGGGTGCGCCCATCTTGGCCGCCACGGTGATTTCGCGGGCGAGCTTGGAGAAGAGCTTGGAGCGCATCGCATCCTGGCGCCCCTTGCGATGCATGATGTTCTTGAATTGCGAGTGTCCGGCCATCGGGGCCTCCGAGATAACCGCCGAGAGCGGCCCGGTGTCAGGCGCTCGTCAGGCTCGTGAATGTTGACGATGGAGGGCTTATAAGGCGGCGAAGGGCCCGAGGCCAAGCCCCCCTGGGCGAATGCTGCAAACTTAGAACCCGAGCCAGGACGGGATATGGGCGATGGCGGCCATGATGAGGTGATAGGAGGCGCCCAGCACCGTCGCCGTGTAGGCGAGCCCCGCGAGCCCGATAAGATAGCCCAGGATCAGCAGATAGCCATCCTCCTCCATCACCGCGATGGAGGCGATGACGAGGGCGATGGAGGGCGGGAAATTGGTGCCGGGGAAGGGAATGAGCACGCAAAGGGCCACCAGGAACGCGAAAAGCCCCACCATCCGGTCCCCCACAGGACCGAACAGAAGGGGCAGCCTCGGCCGGCAATAGCTTTCGAGTTTCTGAAGCTTGGGTTCGGCGATGTCGATCAGGCGCTTGAACTTCGCGACCGAGACCGTCTGGCGCAGGATGAAGGCGGGCAGCCAGGGCCGTTTGTGGCCCAGCATCATCTGGATCCCGAAGATCAGAACCGGCGTCCCCACGATCCCCGCGATGCCGGGCACGTTCGGCACGCAATTGGGCAGGGAGAACAGGATCAGCACGAAGCCGAAGGCGCGCTCGCCGAAGGCTTCGATGATCTCGCGGATGGAGATCACCTCCCCCTTGGCGTCGTCGATCACGGCGCGCAGCACGGCGGAGGCACTTTGGTGCTCGTGCGCCCGGTGAAAATCGCTGTCCTCGCGGTAAGGGCGTCTGGCGCTGGCAGGCTCTGTCTTGGCGTCCACCGGTATCCTCCGTGGCGCAAAGATGGGAATGGTCCTCGGCCAGGCCAAGGCTCGGCGCAGCAAAATGGCTCCTGCTAGTCCCAGAATCGAGGCCAGGCTTCCTCAAGGTGAGGTCCGAGCCGGACCGCCGCCGCCCGCACCGCAAGGCCGGTCCGGTCGTCCGTTTCCACCGCGATGCCCGAGAGCGTGCCCTCGCCGAGCCCCGGCTCGAGCCGGGCGCCCGGGGTCTTCTGGAGGAAGCGGCGGATGGGCTCCTCCTTCTGCATGCCGAGGACGGAATCGTAATCGCCGCACATGCCCGCATCCGTCATATAGGCGGTGCCGCCGGGCAGGACCCGGTGATCGGCGGTGGGCACATGGGTGTGGGTGCCGACCACGAGAGTCGCCCGCCCGTCGAGATAGTGCCCCATGGCCTCCTTCTCGCTGGTGGCCTCCGCGTGGACATCCACGAGGATGGCGTCCGCGACCTGCCCCAGGGGGCAGTCGTCGAGGGCCTGATCGACGGCCGCGAAGGGATCGTCCAGGGCATCCATGTAGAGACGCCCCATGACGTTCACCACCAGAATTCGGGCCCCAGAGCGGGTCTCGATGAGATTCGCACCGCGCCCTGGCGTGCCGGGCGGGTAGTTCGCAGGGCGAAGGAGCCTCGGCTGGCGCTCGATGAACACGAGCGTCTCGCGCTGGTCCCAGGTGTGGTTGCCCAGCGTGATGGCGTCGGCGCCCGCGTTCAGGATCTCGTCGCAGATCGCCTCTGTGATGCCGAACCCTCCGGCCGAGTTCTCTCCGTTGATCACCACGCAATCGAGGTTCCAGCGCTCCCGAAGGCCCGGCAGCCGCTCGATCACCGCGTTGCGGCCGGCGCGCCCGACGATGTCGCCGAGGAAGAGGATACGCATAATGGTCCTTCTACAGAGGCTCGGTCCGAATGAGCTCGGTTTCCGTGATGACGATGTCGAGCAGGCGGTCGTGCTCCTCGACCGGAACCTGCTCGATCTCCTGAACCGCATAAGCCAGGCCGATGGTCAAGACCGGATGCTGCGCCTCGAGCGCCGCGATGGCCCGGTCGAAATGCCCCTTGCCGTAGCCGATGCGCCCTCCCCTCCGGTCGAAGGCGGCCAGGGGCACGATGAGGCACTTGGGGAAAACCTCCGGGGCGTCCGGCCCGGGCTCGCGCACGCCGAAGCCGCCCTTGACCAGCACGTCGCCCGGCTGCCAGAGGCGCCAGCTCAAATGGGGGTGCAGGATCTGGGAAAGGGCTACGTCCTGCCCGCGCTCCAGGAGCGCCTCCATGAGCGGACGCGGATCGACCTCGCTGCGGATGGGCCAATAGGCTCCCACGGGAGTGACGTGTCGAAGTTCGGGAAAGTCCAGGGCTCGTTCGGTGATCGCCCGGGCCGCCGCCTCGCGGAAAGCCTTGTCGAGCCCGTCCCGGCGGGCGAGCGCCTCGGTGCGGAGCTGTTCTTTCAAGACCGGCGGAGGAAGAGAATGCATGACGTGCGGAGCCACAAAAGCCGTCGGAGAAGCGATCCCGGGAACCTACAAAGTAGGTGGGCGCCGTATGTCCCGGTCCACGGACCGGGTCAGGGACAGCTCCCTTCAGGATCGATAAGGCCCCGGGGAATATGAACTCCTAAC
>DASRWK010000337.1:0-4953 GCA_035776715.1 Microvirga sp. | reverse complement strand
CGGTTCCCGAATGCGAAAGTGATCTAGACGTCTCTCTCTGCCAGCTTGGCCTCGACCCAGAGTTCTTCCATCTCTTCCAGGGAGGCATCGTTCAACTGGCGCCCCTGCTTTTCCAATGCTTGTTCGACAGCTCCGAAGCGGCGCTCGAACTTGGCGTTGGTCCGCCGGAGAGCCCTTTCCGGGTCGATGCCGAAATGGCGCGCGAGATTGGTCACCGAGAACAGGAGATCGCCGATTTCGTCCTCGATACGATCTCTGTTCCCGGTTGAAGATGCCTCTTTAACTTCCTCCAGCTCCTCATGGATTTTTTCGATGACCTGATCCGGGTCGGGCCAGTCGAAGCCCACCTTGGCCGCTTTCGCCGTGAGCTTCTGAGCGCGCGTAAGAGCGGGCAGGGCCGTCGGAACGCCTCCGAGAAAGCCAGCCTCGTGGGTTTCGGAGGGCAGGCCCATTTCTTCCCTCGCCAATCGCCGCTCCGCCTTTTCCTCCCGCTTGATCTCGTCCCAGAGAGCTCTGACCTTGTCCGGCGCCAGATTCCCGGTCTCGCCGAACACATGCGGATGGCGGCGGATCAGCTTGCGGGTGATGGCCTCGACCACATCGGGAAAGGCAAAGGCCCCCTGCTCTTCAGCCATGCGGGTATGGAAGACGACCTGGAGCAGCAAATCGCCCAACTCGTCCCTCAGATCGGCCAGATCTCCCCGCTCGATCGCATCCACGACCTCGTAGGCTTCTTCGAGGGTGTAAGGAGCGATGGATGCGAAATCCTGCTCCAAGTCCCAGGGGCAGCCCGTCTCAGGCGTACGCAGGGCCGCCATGATCTCCAAGAGCCGCGTGATATCGGACGAAGGCTTCATTCGGGGATTTCCTCGTTTCGCTGCGCTTCATAGCCCGATTCCTATGGGGAATCAGGACAAAAGATGATCAAAAGGCATTTCTAATCGGGAGACGGAAACGATGAGAGCGCGGGTCAAGCTGGTCGACGGAATGATGTTTGTCGGTGAATCCGGCAGCGGGCATGCGGTCGTCATGGATGGGGCGCCCGAGTACGGAGGCCGCAACCTGGGTATCCGGCCCATGGAAATGCTCCTGATCGGCCTTGGCGGATGCACGGCCTTCGACGTGGTGCAGATCCTCCGCAAAGGCCGGGAGGACGTAACCGATTGCGAGGTCGAGGTGAGCGGCGAAAGAGCCGAGACGGATCCCAAGGTCTTTACGACGATCCACATCGATTACCGGGTCAAGGGCCGCAATCTCGCGCCCGCAAAGGTCGAGCGGGCCATCGAGCTCTCCAAGGAAAAGTACTGCTCGGCTTCGATCATGCTGGGCGCGACGGCCAGGATCACCCACAGCTGGACAGCCCTGGACGAAGCTGCCGAGCCTCAGGCGTCTGCGTGAGGTTCGGCCGGGTGCTGATCCCCGATGACGGATTCGATCTCGGGCCGGGCAATCGCTCGGAATCCTCGGACGCGCTCCAGGGGCGCTCAATCGAAACCTCTTCGTGCCGCATTAGGGCCGCAGGGGGACGCGCCGACCGCACCCCCTTGGGGGATCCGCGGCCCTGGTTGGCCCGTCATGTCAGCCAGAACCTGATGACGAGGCTGACCGCTCCCGTCGTGCCGACGCCGGCGGCCCAGAGGCCGACGAACCACAGCCATCGTCTCAGCGAGGAGCGCTGCTCGAGTTCGTTGGTCATCAGTGATATCCCTCGTGACCCGTCTTGCCGCGGAACACCCAGTACGAGTACCCGGTGTAGGCGAGGATGATCGGGATCAGCACGCTCGCGCCGACCAGCATGAACTGGAGGCTCACATGCGGGGCCGCGGCCTCGTGGATGGTGACGGCGTTCGGCACCACGTAGGGAAACATGCTGATGCCGAGACCAAGAAGGCAGAGTGCGAACAGCCCGAGCGTCAGCAGGAACGGCCAGTACTCCCAGCGGCGCACGAGACTCACCAGCAGCATCCCGGAGCAGATGCCGACGAGCAGCGGCACTTGGGCGGTGAACAGGACTTGCGGCCAGGCGAACCAGCGCTCGTAATACGCTCCGCTCAGGAACGGCGTTGCCGCGCTGACGAGGCCGATGCAAGCGATCAGCCCGATGGCGAGCTTACCGGCGAGGCGGAAACTGTGGTCCTGAACCGTGCCCTCGGTCTTCATCACCAGCCAGGTCGCTCCAAGCAGCGCATAGCCGATCACGAGGCTGAAACCGACGAGCAGGCTGAACGGGGTCAGCCAGTCCCACCAGCCGCCGGCATATGACCGGCCCTCGACCGCGATGCCCTGGAGCAGGGCGCCGAGGGTGATGCCCTGGGCCAGGGTTGCGACGATCGAGCCGGTGGTGAACGCGAGGTCCCAATAGCGGCGGTGCCCCGGATCACGCCAGCGGAACTCGAACGCGACGCCCCGGAAGATCAGCGCGAGCACCATGGCGATGATCGGGGCGTACAGCGCCGGTAGGATGATCGCGTAGGCGAGGGGGAAGGCCGCCATCAGGCCGCCGCCGCCGAGCACCAGCCAGGTCTCGTTGCCGTCCCAGACCGGGGCGACCGAGTTCATGGCGCTGTCGCGCTCAGGTCCCGGGGCGAAGAATGGAAACAGGATGCCGATGCCGAGATCGAAGCCGTCCATCACCACGTAGGCGAAGACCGCGAACGCGATCACGAAGGCCCAGAGCGTCGGCAGATCGAGAAGTGGCGCCATGTTCAAGCCTCCACGCCGAGGGTGCGGGCTGGATTGACCGCCGGAGCCGGGGTGATGCCGGCCGTGCGGATGGGATGGTCGGGACCGGCCTCGGGCCCGGTCTCGCCGGAATGCGGAGCTTTGCCCATGAGCTTGAGGATGTATCCGGTGCCGGCCCCGAACACGATGAAGTAGACCACGATGAAGGTCAGCAGCGATGCGGCCACGGCCGGGGCCTCGAGCGGCGAGGCGGAGTCAGCGGTCTTGAGCAGGCCGTAGACGGTGAACGGTTGCCGCCCGACCTCGGTGGTGATCCAGCCGGCGATCACGGCGACGAAGCCTGAGGGCCCCATGGCCAGCGCCAGCCGGTGCAGCGGGCGCCAGTCGTAGAGCCGGCCGCGGAAGCGTGCCCATAGACTGAGCGCTCCGAGACCCAGCATGAGGAAGCCCAGCCCCACCATGATGCGGAAGGACCAGAACACCAAGGGCACGTAGGGCCAGTTGGCACGATCGATCGTGTCGAGCCCATCCATGGGTGCATTGAGGTCATGCTTCAGGATGAGCGAGGACGCCCTCGGGATCTCAATGGCATTGCGGACCGTGCCGGCTTCCTGATCGGGGATGCCGAACAGGATCAGGGGCGCACCATTCGGGTGGCTCTCGAAGTGCCCTTCCATCGCCATGACCTTGGCGGGCTGGTGTTCGAGGGTGTTGAGGCCGTGCATGTCGCCCGCGAGGATCTGGAGCGGGGCGACGAGCGCAACCATGCCCATCGCCATCGAGAACATCACCCGGGCACCCTTGTTGGTGCGATCCCGCAGCAGATGCCAAGCGCCGACGCCGCCCACGACGAGAGCCGTGGTGAGGTAGGCTGCAAGCACGGTGTGCACGAGGCGGAAGGGGAAGGACGGATTGAAGATGATCGCCCACCAGTCCTGCGGCACGAACTGCCCGGCCTCGTTGATCGAGTAGCCGACCGGTGTCTGCATCCACGAGTTGGCGGACAGGATCCAGAACGCCGAGATGAAGGTGCCGATGGCGACCGCGAGCGTCGCGGCGAAGTGCAGCCGCCGGCCGACCCGGCCCATGCCGAACAGCATGATGCCGAGGAAGCCGGCCTCCAGGAAGAAGGCGGTCATGACCTCGTAGGCCATCAGAGGGCCGATGACCGGGCCGGCCTTGTCGGAGAACACCGACCAATTGGTGCCGAACTGGTAGGACATGACGATGCCCGAGACCACGCCCATGGCGAACGCCAGTGCAAAAATCTTGAGCCAGTACTTGAACAGGTTGAGATAGACCTCGCGCCCGGTCCACAGCCACAGTCCCTCCAGCACGGCGAGATAGCTTGCCAGCCCGATCGAGAAAGCTGGGAAAACGAAGTGGAAGGAGACCGTGAACGCGAACTGGAAACGCGCCAGGAGCAGGGCGTCGAACTGGTCAAACATGTCACTTGTCCTTGAGGTCGTCGCGGCGGCTCTTCTTCGACCCCGGCACGACGAAGAGGCGGTCCTTCATCTCGAGGATCTTCTGCACCTTCGAGCCCAGCGTCAGGAGCTGGACGAGGCGGTCCGTGTCGAGCCGCTGCACGTCCGCGTACCAGCCTGTCAGAAGCTCGAAAAGATCGTGCATCTCCCGCATGCGCTCCTGGGCATGGCGCTCCTCGGCGCTTGCCGGCTCCTGCATGAGCACCTCGCGCAGAAGGGTCATGGTCGGGTCGATTTCCCGCTTCTTGCGCTCCTCGACGAGCGTGCGGACGATCTGCCAAATGTCGTCCGGCGTGGTGAAATAATCGCGCCGGTCCCCGGGCTTGTGCTGGTGCCGGACCAGGTTCCAGGCCTGCAACTCCTTGAGCCCCATGCTGACGTTGGAGCGGGAGACGCCAAGGCGCTCGACGATGTCCTCGGCGTTCAGCGGTTCCTTGGAGAGGTAGAGCAGGGCATAGATCTGTCCCACGGTCCGGTTGATCCCCCAACGGGAGCCCATTTCGCCGAAGTGGAGCACGAAGGTTTGAACGAGAGGCGGGAGGTTCATGGCGATTCCGAAATTTCAGAAGTTACTGAAAGTTCGGATCAAACTTGACGTAAGTCAAGTGCGACATGAAGGAGAGGAGCGCCGGGCGTGCTGTTTCCGGCCGGATTCACGAGCATCGGGATATGTTGGGCCGAGCTCACGCGTGCGTCTGTGAGGACGCCGCCGATCGACGTGGCCTGGACCGCGGCCTCGTCGGTCCTGCAATCGCGCACTCCAGGGTTCCCTTGACGCGGGAAC
>DASRWK010000336.1:0-2565 GCA_035776715.1 Microvirga sp. | reverse complement strand
GCTTGGCCTTGACCACGACCTCGAGCGCGCCGGGCTTCCTCAGGAAGTCGGGTGTCAGGATCTCGACCGTGGTCTTAGGGGAGCGGGCGCGGATGGCGTGGATCACGTCGGCGAAATGCTGAGCGCCACCGTCGGCCAGGTCGTCGCGATCGACCGAGGTGATGACCACGTGCTCCAGACCCAGCTTCTCGACGGCCTTGGCCACGTTCTCGGGCTCGTGCGGATCGAGGGCTTCCGGAAGTCCGGTCTTCACGTTGCAGAAGGCGCAGGCCCGGGTACAGGTATCGCCCATGATCATGAAGGTGGCGTGCTTCTTCTCCCAGCACTCGCCGATATTGGGGCAACCGGCCTCCTCGCAGACCGTCACGAGCTTGTTCTCGCGAACGATGCGGTTCGTCTCCGCCCATTTGGGCGAGCCCGGCGCCTTCACGCGGATCCAGTCGGGCTTGCGCTGTTGCACCGGCTGGTCCGGCCGATGCGCCTTTTCCGGGTGACGGGGACGGTTGTCCTTGTTCAGAAGGTCGAGAACGACGGCCATGAAGCAATGAACCTTATGGGCGAAGGGAGACGGCCCCTTCGGGGGTGTTGGCCTGATTTAAGGCTCTTGGGCCATCTTCGCAAATGCCAAAGCCGCAGGGCCGGGTTGTGGCAAGGCCTGGTTGCGGGAGCGGTTAACCCACTTTTCTCCTGCCCCTCCATCGTCATCCCGGACCATGTGCGGGTGTGCCTGGTGGGGAGACGCTCATGCTCTTCCGGCCATGATGGCCAGTCCAAGGACGGGTCCCCGGTGCAGGGCCGGGATGGCAGTGGGAGTGCCGGACCCCGAACGATTGGGGAGCCTCTTGGCGGCAACCGAGCAACATTGAGCGGACCTGAGAGGATGTGGAGAAAGCGTTTACGACACGCGATGCTTCCTCTGACGGCCCGCAGAGGTGAGCCTAGTCGCGGCCCTCGCGAGACCCTCCAGCAAACTCCGCCATCAGCTCAGGATAAGCCTCCATCGGCGGGAGTCGCTCGAAGCTGTGCAAGGCCGGCGTCTTGGCCCAGGGCAGCGCCTCGCTGGTGTAGGTCTCGATGAAGGGTGCAAATTCCCGCGCGTCGTCAAACATCGTCGCGCGCACATTGACGAAGGCATCGAGGCCTTCGGGTCGCGTGAAGAGCCAGCTCATGCAATGCGGGCAGAAGAAATGACGCGTGGGGCCGTGCAGCCCGCCGATGACGGGCTCACCCTGCACCACTTTGAAGCTGTCGCTCGCGTAGAGCGCGCTCAAGGAGAAGGCGCTCGCCGTCATGCGCTGGCAGCCCGTGCAATGGCAGGCCATGGTCATGACGGGTTCCGCGCTCACGCGGAAGCGAACCTGTCCGCACCGGCACACGCCTTCCCGCACGTTGCGCTCTTCCGCCATGACATATCTCCGATTCTCACGAGACGGGAATCTGCAGTGGGCGGGAAAGGGCGTCAATGCGGATGCAGGAGCCGTCCAGAATAACGAAGGAATGTGCGGAGATGACGGTGGGACCGGTCCACGTCAGGCCCCGTATTCTTCGTCGGTGACGTGCTCCATCCAGTCGACGGCCCTGCCGTCGAGCGCTTCCTGGATGGCGATGTGCGTCATGGCCGTGGTCGGGGCGGCGCCGTGCCAGTGCTTCTCCCCGGGCTCGAACCAGACCACATCGCCCGGGCGGATCTCCTCCAGCGGACCGCCCTCGCGCTGGACCCGGCCGTATCCGGCAGTGACGATCAGCACCTGGCCGAGCGGATGGGTGTGCCAAGCGGTGCGCGCGCCGGGCTCGAAGGTCACTGCGTTTCCCGCAGCCCGCGCCGGAGCCTTGGCCGGGAACAGCGGGTCGATGCGCACGGAGCCGGTGAACCACTCGGCCGGCCCCCGTCCGGAGGGCTGCGACCCGCTTCGCTTGATCTCCATGGACTCTCTCCTTCGTGGGGTGGAAAGGTGTGTCTTCCAGAACGGAGGGCGAACCGACGGAGAAACCTCAGGCAGTCAAGACCCGAGGAAATTCACCCGAGAGAGGTCACATGCGGGCCCTCCCGCCGCGCCGGATGAACAGGTAAACCGCGACCGCCACGACCACGAAGGCGATAGCGATCACCGTGATCAGCATCGTGTCGCCCGTCGTCCCGGCGGCCTCCTGGGTCGGAACCACGGGCGCGGTGTCCTGGGCCTGGGCCAGCGTTGCGATCAGAAGAAGGGCGAGGCTCGAAAGAAGGCGCTGCATCTCGTGCTCCGTATCCGTTGGCGGATGGGAAAAGAGATGCCGTCGCCCAATGTTCCCCGAAAGTCCGGGAATGCGCCGTCTTCTGGGCCCTGCTCTCCGGTCAGATATGGATCACGCGCCCATAGGCGTCCAAGACGCTCTCATGCATGGTTTCGGACAGCGTCGGATGCGGGAAGACGGCGTGGATCAGCTCTTCCTCCGTTGTCTCCAGGTTCATGGCGATCACGAAGCCCTGGATGAGTTCGGTCACTTCAGCGCCGATCATGTGGGCGCCGAGAAGCTGGCCGGTCTTCTTGTCGAAGATCGTCTTCACCATGCCCTCGGGCTCGC
>DASRWK010000335.1:0-8233 GCA_035776715.1 Microvirga sp. | reverse complement strand
ATCAACGAATCCGCCGCCAAGGCGGCCGCAGGGGAGATCGGCACCGCGGCCATCGGCCTGGCCGCCGACGTGTCGAAGGCCGCCGACGTGAACGACGCGGTAGCCGCGACGCTCTCCGCCTTCGGCAAGCTCGACATCGTGGTCAACAATGCAGGCATCAGCCACCGCAACCGGCCCATGCTGGAGGTGGAGGAGGACGAGTTCGACCGCGTCTTCGCCGTCAACGTCAAATCGATCTATCTCTTCGCCAAGGCGGCCGTGCCGCAGATGCAGAGCCAAGGCGGCGGAGCCATCATCAACGTGGGCTCGACCGCGGGCCTGCGTCCTCGTCCCGGGCTTACCTGGTACAACAGCACCAAGGGCGCGGTGCACACCATGACCAAGTCCATGGCCGTGGAGCTCGCGCCTCACAGGATCCGGGTCTGCGCCCTGGCGCCGGTCGCAGGCGAGACGCCGCTGCTTGCCACCTTCATGGGCGAGGATACGCCGCAGAAGCGTGAGCAGTTCGTCAACTCGATCCCGCTCGGGCGCTTCTCCACGCCGCAGGATATCGCCAACGCGGCACTCTACCTCGCGTCCGACGAAGCCAGCATGATCACCGGCGTGGTGCTGGAGGTCGATGGCGGGCGCTGCATCTGATGAAATAGGCGGGAAAAACGGCCAAGGAACATCTTCCATCCGGCGCCACACTGCGTAAGCTGAGGGTCACCGCGACCTAGAGCATCGGATCTGAAAGTGGTGCCCACTTTTCCGTTCGATGCGCTAACTCCTCACACCGGATGGAGATCCGCCCCATGTCGAAGCGTTTCCTGGCCGCCGCCCTGCTGCTCTCCGTGAGCGCCCTTCCGGCCTTCGCCGCCAAGACCTCCCTCGTTGTCGGCATGCCCATCGAGCCGCCGGGCCTGGATCCGACGGTTGCCGCGCCGGTCGCCATTCGCGAGGTTACCCTGGCCAATCTCTACGAAGGCCTCGTGCGCATCGACAGGAGCGGCAAGGTGCAGCCGCTCCTGGCGAAGAGCTGGGAGATCTCCCCCGACGGGCTCACCTATACCTTCCGCCTGCAGGAGGGCGTGAAGTTCCACGACGGATCGACGTTCGACTCCGCCGACGTGAAGTTCGCCTTCGACCGCGCCCGCGATCCCAAGTCCACCAATGCGCAGAAACAGATCTTCGCGCCGATCGAGAGCATCGAGACGCCCGATCCGTCGACCGTGGTGATCAAGCTCAAGGAAACATCGGGCAATTTCCTGACCTATCTCGGCTGGGGCGATGCGGTGATCGTGGCGCCCGAGACGGCCGCCGACAACGCGGCGAATCCGGTCGGAACCGGTCCCTTCAAATTCAAGTCCTGGACCCGCGGCGACAGGGTCGAACTCGTCAAGAATCCGGATTACTGGCAGAAGGACAAGGTGAAGCTGGAGAGCGTCACCTTCCGCTTCATCAGCGACTCGCAGGCCCAGGTCGCGGCCGTGCGCGCAGGCGACGTGGACGCCTTCCCGAACTTGGCAGCGCCGGAACTCTTCGCCGAGTTCCAGAAGGATTCCCGGTTCAGGGCGGTTGCGGGCAACACGGAGGGAGAGACGGTCGCGGGCCTCAACAGCGCCAAGAAGCCGTTCGACGACGTGCGCGTGCGCCGCGCCCTCATGCACGCCATCGACCGCCAGGCCCTCATCGAGGGCGCCTATTCCGGCTTCGGCACGCCCATCGGCAGCTTCTTCTCGCCGAACCACCCGGCCTATGTGGATACGACCGGCATCGTTCCCTACGATCCCGCGAAGGCGAAGGCGCTTCTGGCCGAGGCGGGCTACGGCAACGGCCTCCAGATCACCATCAAGACCCCGCAGATGGCCTATGCCAGCCGCTCGTCGGAGCTGATCTCGGCCATGCTGGCGGAAGCGGGCGTCGAGCTGAAGATCATCCCCACCGAGTTCCCGGCCAAGTGGATCGAGGAGGTGTTCAAGAACAAGGATTACGACGTCACCATCGTTTCCCACACCGAGCCGCTCGACATCGAGATCTTCGCCCGCGACAACTACTACTTCAATTACAAGAACGAGAAGTTCAAGGCGCTGATCGCGGATGCCGCGAAGACCACGGACGAGAAGGCGCGCTTCGCCAAGTACGCGGAGGCGCAGAAGATCCTGGCCGAGGACGTGCCCGCCCTCTTCCTCTTCCAGCTGCCGAAGCTCGGTGTCTGGAACGCGAAGCTCCAGGGCATGTGGGAGAACTCGCCGATCCCGATCAACGACGTGACGGAAGTGTCGTGGACGGAGTGACGCCCATCCGGCTCGCCTTCGGCGGGGTTGAGGCCACCGTACCTGGAACGTGGCGCGACATCACCGATGAGGTCGAGGCGGACGCCCCTCCCTACACTCTCGCCGATCCGGACGAGGGAGTGGGCGCGCTCCAATTCTCCATTGCGGCCTACCAGGGAGGGGCCATGCCCGCCCCCTCCCGGGAAGAGCTGCGGGATATGGCGCTGGGCTTCGGGAAGGAACGGGATTGCGGCAAGCCGTTCGAAGAGCGCCTCTTCACGGATGAGTTCCTGCGGGGAGCGGCGATGAGCTTCCGCCGGGAGGAGGACTTCCTTCGCGTCTGGTACATTTCGGATGGATGGAATGTCGCGTTCATCACGTATGTCTGTGAATGGAGCGAGCAGGATCGTGAGCTTTCCGTCTGCGAGGACATTGTAAAATCGGTCCGTTTCAGGTCACGCTAGTCCGATGCTGCGTCTCGTCATCTCCAGGCTGTCCTCGCTCGCCGTCACCCTGCTCTTCGTGTCGCTGGCGATCTTCCTGATCCTGGAAGTGCTGCCGGGCGATCCGGCGGCGATCATGCTGGGCACCTCGGCGCGGGAGGATACGCTGGCCGCGCTGAGGCAGGAGCTCGGCCTCGATCGGCCCGCGCTCCTCCGCTACCTGGACTGGGTCGGCGGGATCCTTCACGGCGATCTCGGCACGTCGATCACCTACAAGATGCCGGTCTCGACGCTGGTGGCCGAGCGCATGAGCGTGACGCTGCCCTTGAGCCTTCTGGCCATTCTCATCTCGACGGCGCTCGCCCTGCCCCTCGGCGTGGCCGCCGCCGCGCGCCGCGACGGGCCGGTGGACCGGGTGGTGCTGGTGTTCAGCCAGATGGGAGTCGCGGTTCCGAATTTCTGGATCGGCCTTCTCTTCATCCTGTTCTTCTCGACCCGCCTCGGCTGGTTTCCGGCAGGCGGCTTCCCCGGTTGGGGCGCCGGAATCGGACCCGCCCTTCAGGCCCTGCTCCTGCCCGCGGTTGCGCTCGCCCTGCCCCAGGCGGCCGTGCTCACCCGCGTGACGCGCTCCGCCACGCTCGAAGTGATCGGCGCCGATTTCGTCCGCACGGCGCGCGCCAAGGGGCTCGACCGGCGCGCCACCCTGCGGCGGCACGTGGTGCCGAATGCGCTCATTCCCGTCACCACCATCCTGGGCCTTCAGCTTTCCTTCTTTTTCGGGGGCGCGATCCTGGTCGAGAACGTGTTCAACCTGCCGGGGCTCGGGCGGCTCGCCTATCAGGCGTTGAACCAGCGCGACCTGGTGGTGATCAAGGACATCGTGCTGATCTTTTCCGGCTTCGTGATCGTGGTGAATTTCCTGGTCGATCTCGGCTACACGATCCTCGATCCGCGCCTCAGGAGCCGCGCATGACGAACCGCTCCTCCCTCCGCCCGAACACCGCCCTCGTGATCGGCGGCGTACTGACGGCGCTGCTCATCGCGACCGCCCTCCTGTCCCTCGTCTGGACGCCGGAGGTGCCCACCCGCGTGCGTGTCGCCATGCGCCTGAAGGCACCGCTGGAGGCCGGCCTTCTCGGAACCGATCATTTCGGGCGCGATGTCACCTCCCTCCTCATGGTCGGAGCCTGGAACTCGCTCGCCATCGCATGGCCGGCGGTTCTTCTGGGGGCGGCCATCGGCACCGCCATCGGCTGCGCGGCGGCAGCCTGGAAGGGCATCGCCGATGAAATCGCCATGCGCGCATCGGACGTGATCTTCGCCTTCCCGGCCGTGCTCTCCGCCATCATGATCGGCGCGCTGGTCGGCTCCGGCCCCCTCGCGGCCATTCTGGCCATCGCAGTGTTCAACGTGCCGGTCTTCGCACGCGTCACACGCGGCGTCGCGCTTCAGGTCTGGACGCTCGACTACATCGCCGCCGCCCGCGCCATCGGGAAGCATCCGCTGCGGATCACCTGGGAGGATGTGATGCCCAACATCGCCGGTGCGCTCATCGTGCAGGTCACGATCCAGCTCGCGCTCGCAATTCTGACCGAGGCGGGCCTGAGCTATCTGGGGCTTGGCGTGCGCCCGCCCAATCCGAGCTGGGGCCGCATGCTCAGCGATGCCCAGACCTATCTTTCGCAGGCCCCTCACCTCGCGATCGCGCCGGGCCTCGCCATCGCTCTCTCGGTGCTGGGCCTGAACCTGCTGGGAGACGGCCTGCGCGATGCCCTGGATCCGACGCTGAAGGGCCGTGGCGCAGCGGCCTGAGGATGCGATATCCATACATCCGATGGCGGGCTCGTCCCGGCAATCCCGGCTAGAAGGGCCCGCGCCTCACCGGATCGAGATCCCCGGCACAAGGCCGGAGATGGCAAGCGTGGGAAATGTCGGGCGCGCTACGCCGCCCGTTCCATCGTCCTGCGCACATCCGCCAGGATCTCGTAGGAGCGCAGGCGCTTGGCGTGGTCGTAGATGGCCGAGGCCACGATCAGCTCGTCCGCGCCCGTCTGTTCGAGGAAGCCTTCGAGCCCCTCGCGCACCGTGTTGGCAGAACCGACGAAGGAACAGGCCAGCATGCTCGACGCCTGCGCCTTCTCGGAGGGCGTCCAGTAAGTCTCGATGTCGTCGATGGGCGGCTGGAGCTTGCCCCGCGTCCCGCGGAACATGTTGGTGAAAGCCTGCTGGGCCGAGGTGAAGAGATATCTCGCCTCCTCGTCCGTATCGGCCGCGATCACGTTCACGCCCACCATGGCATAGGGTTTGTCGAGCTGGGCGGAGGGCTGGAAGCGCTCGCGATAGACCTGGAGCGCCTGGAGCAGGGCGTTGGGCGCGAAATGCGAGGCGAAGGCGTAAGGAAGCCCCAGCATGGCGGCGAGCTGCGCGCCGAAGAGGCTGGAGCCGAGAATCCAGATCGGCACGTTGCTGTCGGTGCCTGGCACGGCCTGGATCGTCTGCCCCGGCTGCACCGGCCCGAGCAGCGCCTGCAGCTCCAGGACGTCCTGCGGGAAAGTATCGGCGCTGGTGGGATCGCGGCGCAGGGCCCGCATGGTGCGCTGGTCGGTGCCGGGAGCCCTGCCGACCCCGAGATCGATGCGGCCCGGGAACAGGGCGTCGAGCGTGCCGAACTGCTCGGCGATGATCAGCGGCGCGTGGTTCGGCAGCATGATGCCGCCCGCTCCCACGCGGATCGTCCTGGTGCCTCCCGCCACATGCGCGATCGCCACGCTGGTCGCGGCACTGGCGATGCCCACCATGTTGTGGTGCTCGGCGAGCCAGAAGCGGCTGTAGCCCCACCGCTCCGCGTGCTGCGCCAGATCGAGCGAATGGCGCAAGGCATGGCCTGCCGTGGACCCTTCCGTGATATGGGCGAGGTCGAGAATGGAAAACGGCGGCATGGGCGAACTCTCTCGAACGGGCGAAGCGATGGTCGTCCTGAGATCATCACTCGGCTCCCGCGATGCAAGATCCTGAGCCCCTCGCCCAGAGCGCAGCAGCTTTGCAAAGAAAAACCCGACGCTCATCGCGCCGGGTTCCAAAACCTGCCCACTCCCGGCTCAGCCGCGGGTGCGAGCGCGGATCATGTAGCTGTCGAAGGCGTACTCGGCCACTTGGAACCAGAGATATTCCTCGTTGCGGAAGGCGCGGAGCGAGTCGATCAGCTTCTTGAAGTCCGCGTTCTGGGCGGAGATTTCCGCATAGACCTCGTTGGTCGCCTTGTAGGCGGCGTCGAGGATCTCCTGCGAGAAGGGACGCAGCTGGGCGCCGGCGCCCACGAGGCTGCGAAGCGCCGCCGGGTTCTTGGCGTCGTACTTGGCCAGCATGTCCTGGTTGGCGGCCATGCAGGCAGCCTGCACGATCGCCTGATAGTTCTTCGGCAGGGATTCCCACTTGGCCTTGTTGAACATGAAGTGCAGCGTCAGGCCGCCCTCCCAGAAGCCGGGATAGTAGTAGAACGGCGCCACCTTCTGGAAGCCGAGCTTCTCGTCGTCGTAGGGGCCGATCCACTCGGCGGCGTCGATGGTGCCGCGCTCGAGGGAGGGATAGATGTCGCCGCCCGCGACCTGCTGCGGAATCACGCCGAGCTTCGCCATGACCTGACCGGCGATACCGGCGATGCGCATCTTGAGACCCTTGAGATCCTCGACGGTCTTGATCTCCTTGCGGAACCAGCCGCCCATCTGGGTGCCGGTGTTGCCGCCCGGAAGCGCAAAGAGGTTGTGCTTGGCCATGAACTCGTTCACGAGATCGATGCCGCCGCCGTGATATTGCCAGGCGTTGAGCTGGCGGGCGTTGAGCGTGAACGGCACCGCTGCGGCAGCCGCGAAGGTCGGGTCCTTGCCGACATAGTAGTAAGCGGCCGTGTGGGCCATTTCGACCGTGCCGGAGGAGACGGCATCGGCGGCCTGGAAGGTGCCGACGATTTCACCGGCGGAGAAGGGCTGGATCTGGAACTTGCCCTCGGTGGCCTCCGACACGTACTTCGCCAGGAAGTCCGCGCCGCCATAGATCGTGTCGAGCGACTTCGGGAAGCCCGAGGTCAAGCGCCAGCGGATTTCAGGATTCGACTGAGCAATGGCCGGCTTGGCGATGGCGCCAGCGGCGATGCCTGCACCGGCCGTGGCGAGAAAATTGCGGCGTTTCATGAAAGCCTACTCCTGTTGTGGCTTGTCGCGCATGTTGAGAGGCAAGATACCAAGCAGGCTGTAGAGCCTTGTAAAACTTAGACATAAGTTGAGCCCACTCGTCGCCGGCTACGTGATTCAGGCTCGCGGAAAACCGTTTGATCCGAAAATATCCAGCAGAAATCCTTGAGCAGCAGACAGATAACTTTGCTGAGCTTGCAGCAAGAGAAGCGCCCGCCCATTATGCTTGCTTATAACACATTCCACCAACGTAACCCTGCCATGCCTTAAAGGCATAAGGCCCGGAAAAAAGTTTCGCCGAGGCTTTGTACAGGGAAATAAAAAGCGGCGCCGCGGAATGCGGCGCCGCCCGTTTTTGCGTTGATCAGCCGGACCTTAGAAGTCCATGCCGCCGGCGGGCATGGCCGGGGCCGCGGCTTCCTTCTTCGGCTTCTCTGCGATCATGGCCTCCGTGGTGATGAGGAGGCCCGCCACGGAGGCAGCGTCCTCGAGGGCCACGCGCACGACCTTGGCCGGGTCGATGATGCCGAACTTGTAGAGGTCGCCGAACTCGCCGGTCTGAGCGTTCCAGCCCGCCGAGTAATCAACGGACTCTGCCATCTTGCCGACGATCACCGAGCCGTCCTCGCCGGCGTTGAGGGCGATCTGGCGAGCGGGAGCCTGGAGGGCGCGACGCACGATCTCGACGCCGGTCTTCTGGTCGTCGTTGACGGGCTTCACGCCGTCGAGCGCCTTCAGGGCACGCAGCAGCGCGACGCCGCCGCCGGGCAGGATGCCCTCCTCGACCGCCGCCTTGGTGGCGTGCATGGCGTCGTCGACGCGGTCCTTCTTCTCCTTGACCTCGACCTCGGTCGCGCCGCCGACGCGGATCACCGCGACGCCGCCCGCGAGCTTGGCCAGACGCTCCTGCAGCTTCTCACGGTCGTAGTCCGAGGTGGTCTCCTCGATCTGCGCCTTGATCTGGGCGACGCGCGCCTCGATGTCCTTCTTGTCGCCGGCGCCGTCGACGATGGTGGTGTTCTCCTTCTCGATCACCACCTTCTTGGCGCGGCCGAGCATCGGAAGCGTGACGTTCTCGAGCTTGATGCCGAGGTCTTCGGAGATCGTCTGACCGGCGGTCAGGATCGCGATGTCCTCGAGCATGGCCTTGCGGCGGTCGCCGAAGCCCGGCGCCTTCACGGCGGCGATCTTCAGGCCGCCACGCAGCTTGTTGACCACGAGGGTGGCAAGCGCCTCGCCCTCCACGTCCTCGGCGATGATCAGCAGCGGCTTGCCGGTCTGCACCACGGCCTCGAGAACGGGCAGCATGGTCTGGAGACCGGAGAGCTTCTTCTCGTGGATGAGGATA
>DASRWK010000334.1:0-2771 GCA_035776715.1 Microvirga sp. | reverse complement strand
CCCCACATGGAAAGGAATGAGAACGCCATCGACCTCGCGCTCACGCATCAGGGCGTTGAGAGCCTGGGGCGTCTTCACGTGGTGGATCGGGTCGGCCAGGATACCCCAGATCGCCGTGCGGCCTGTAATCTCTGTCATTGCATCACCCAAGCGTGTAGGCGACCTTCACGGCCGTGTAGAACTCACGCGCATAGGCGCCCTGCTCGCGCGGCCCGTAGGAGGATCCCTTCCGGCCGCCGAACGGCGTGTGATAGTCGACGCCTGCCGTAGGCAGGTTCACCATCACCATGCCGGCGGCAGAGCGCTTCTTGAAATCGCTGGCGTATTTCAGCGACGTGGTGCAGATCCCCGAGGAGAGGCCGAACTCCGTATCGTTGGCAACGGCAACAGCCTCCTCGTAATCCCGCACGCGGATGACCGTCGCGATGGGACCGAAGATCTCCTCGCGGTTGACCCGCATGTCGTTGGTGGTTTCGGCCAGGAGTGCCGGCGCCATGTAGTAGCCGGGAGTCTCGCGGCTGAGGATCACGCCTCCGGTCACAACCTTTGCGCCCTCATTGCGGCCGATATCCACGTAGCCTACATCCTGTTCAAGCTGGGACCGGCTGACCACGGGGCCGATGTCGGTTCCGGCCTTGAGCGCGTCATCCACCTTCAGGCCCGCGACACGGTCCTTCAGGGCTTCGACGAAACGGTCGTGAATTCCCTCCTGCACGATGAGGCGCGAGGACGCGGTGCACCGCTGCCCGGTGGAGAAGAATGCTCCGTTGACGGCGCATTCGACAGCGACCTTCAGGTCCGCATCATCGAGCACGAGAAGGGGATTCTTGCCGCCCATCTCGAGTTGGATCTTGGCGCCCCTGGCCACGAGATCGCCCGCGAGACGGCGCCCGACCGGGACGGAACCCGTGAAGCTGACGGCCCGCACCAGCGGCGACTTGACGATGGCGTTGCCGACCTGCGATCCAGGTCCCATCACCAGGTTGAACACTCCAGCCGGAAGGCCCGCCCGCGAGATGATCTCGGTCAGAGCCCAAGCGGAGCCGGGAACGAGATCCGCTGGCTTGAAGACCACGCAGTTTCCGAAGGCCAGCGCAGGCGCGATCTTCCAGGCGGGAATTGCGATGGGGAAATTCCAAGGGGTGATCAGACCCACCACGCCTTCGGGCTCGCGGACGATTTCGACGTCCACTCCCGCCCTCACCGAAGCCAGGCGATCGCCCGTGAGCCGCAGGGCCTCACCGGCGAAGAACTTGAAGACGCGACCGGCGCGCACGACCTCGCCGATTCCCTCCGGCAGGGTCTTGCCCTCCTCTCGCGAGAGGAGGCGCCCGAGCTCGTCCTTGCGCGCCAGAATCTCGTTGCCGATGCGGTCGAGGACATCTGCCCGCGTCTCCGGGCTCGATGCCGCCCACGCCGGGAATGCAGCATGCGCGGCGGCGATGGCCGCCTCAGTTTGAGTCGCGTCTGCCGAGGCGTATTCGCCCACCACATCATCCAGATTGGACGGGTTGATGTTGCGGTTCGTGTTGGTGCTCTCCACCCACTCGCCGCCGATATAGTTTCGGTGCAGCATGTCCGTCCTGTTCGTCAAATTCCGAGATAGGCAGTCTTGATGTGCGGATCGGCTAAGAGGCCGGCCCCTGTGTTCTGCATGGCGATGCGGCCGTTCTCGATCACATAGGCCCGCCCGGCGACCTTGAGCGCGTGGAAGGCCTTCTGCTCGACCAGGAGCACGGTGGTGCCCATCTGACAGATGCGATCGACCACATCGAACATCTGCTGCACGATGAGAGGCGCAAGGCCGAGCGAGGGCTCATCCAGCATGAGGAGCTTGGGGGCGGCCATGAGGCCGCGTGCGATGGCGACCATCTGCTGCTCGCCTCCCGACAAGGAGCCAGCCAGCTGATCGAGCCTCTCCCGGACCCGAGGGAAGATATCGAGAACCTCGTCGAAGCGCTTGGAAGCCCCTTCCCGCACATTGGGATGATAGCAGCCCATCATCACGTTGTCGCGCACGGTCATAACCGGGAAGAGCTGGCGCGCCTCCGGCACCATGACGAGTCCGCGCCCGACGATGTCGGCAGGATCGCGCCTGTCGATCCTCTGACCGTCGAAGACGATTTCCCCGCTCGTCGGCTTGACCAAGCCTGAGATCGTCCGCAGCAGCGTGGTCTTTCCCGCTCCGTTGGATCCGATGATGGTCACGACCTCACCGCGTCCGACCTCGATCGAGATATCCTGGAGGATGACCGTGCGGCCATAGCCGGCCGTTACGTTAGATACCTTGAGCATCGACGAAATCCTCTCCGAGATAGGCCTCGATCACCCGACGATCCTTCACGACGTCCTGGGGGTTGCCTTCAGCGATGACCCGGCCGGAATCGATCACCACGATCCGGTCCGAGAGGCTCATGATCGCCTGCATGTTGTGCTCGATGGCGATGACCGTGACGCCGGTATCGCGGATCGCGCGAATGAGATTGACCATCTTCTGCGTGTCGGTCTGGCTCTGCCCCGCCATCACCTCGTCAAGGAGAAGGATCGAGGGTTCGGTCGCCAGGGTACGGGCGACCTCGAGTCGCTTCAGGCCGCCGATGGGAAGGTTACGCGCCTCCACGTCCTTGATGTCCTCAAGGCCAACCAGACGAGCGACGCGCAGCGCCGCCGCCCGGGCATCGTCCACCCGCGGGTGGCGCATGAAGGCGCCAACCATGATGTTCTCCAGGACGGTCAGCTTGCCGAACGGCTGCACGATCTGGAAGGTGCGC
>DASRWK010000333.1:0-4814 GCA_035776715.1 Microvirga sp. | reverse complement strand
GTGTTGCTCGCACGCAACAATTTTCAACGCCCGTTGACTACAATGTAACCGTCACCTGGCTTATTTCTCCCGTCCTCTCACCGACCAAGTGTAGTCTATGATTCCGCTACGGAAGGTGCGAGAGCACACAGGACCGGCAGCCTCTAAGGCCCGGGCTTTGCGGCGGAGAACCAGACCTGATCATAAACGGCGATCGAGGTTTGGTCGGGAGATCTGTCTTCGGTGAGCCAGATCGACCGCACGCCCGCAAGATCGTCCTCGGTGAAATGGTGCTTCGACCTCTTCTCCGCCGCGCCGCTGCACGAGATGAAGCCGACCGTCATGAGCGGCTTGGCACTGAAGCCACCGGACAGACGGCGGACCAGAACGGCAGGCCCCCAGCCCTTGCGCGGCTGCCACGGGAAGATCAGCCGACCGCCCGGTCTCAAAGCTCTCAGCCATTCGGCATCCGGAGCCGCGACGCCGGCGTTCACATAGATCACATCCGCCGCAGGAAGCGGGCGCCCGAAGGCCGATCCGGCATGCACGGTCACATTGGAATAGCCGCTCAGGTTCTGTTCGGCCTTGGCCGCAAGGTCGGTCTCATATTCGAAGGCTTCCACATGGCCACTCGGCTCCACCAGTCGCGCCAGAATTGCCGTGTAGTAGCCGGTGCCCGCTCCGACATGGATCACGGTCTCGCCCGACTGGGGGCCTACCGCCTCGAGCCAGGCGGCATGAAGCGCGGGTTCACCGTTGTTGATGCCGCGCTCCTTGTCGATGGCCACAAGGACATTGTCATAAATGCCCGCAAGGTCATAGGTCTGCGCTGCGACGCCGGCGCTGATCGTGGTCCAGGGCGGCGGCGGAAGGAAATCTTCGCGGGGGATGGCGGCAAACGCCCGCTCGATGCGCCTGTCGCGAAGATCGGTCAGGCGCGCGATCTGCGCTGCGTACTCGGAGCGATATGTCTCAAGCGTATTCTTGGACATATTCAGAAATCCGCTCCGGCTTCACCCGGTTCCGAACAAAGCCCGCTTTCGCAGGCTTACATCCTGAAAACACCGAATTTCGTCTCAGGAATGGGCGCGTTGAGAGCTGCCGAGAAGGCAAGCGCCAGTACGCGTCTGGTCTCGGACGGCAGGATGACTCCGTCGTCCCAGAGACGGGCGGTGGCATGATAAGGGGAGCCCTCCTCCTCGTATCTGCTGCGGATCGGCGCCTTGAAGGCCTCTTCCTCTTCCGCGCTCCAGGACTTGCCCTCTGCCTCGAGATTGTCGCGCCGCACCGTGGCCAGAACGCTTGCCGCCTGCTCGCCGCCCATCACCGAGATTCGGGAGTTCGGCCACGTGAACAGGAAGCGCGGGGAATAGGCGCGCCCGCACATGCCGTAATTGCCCGCGCCGAACGAGCCGCCGACGAGCAGGGTGACCTTCGGGACCTGGGCGCAGGCCACCGCCGTGACGAGCTTCGCTCCGTCCTTGGCGATGCCGCCCGCCTCGTACTGGCGCCCCACCATGAAGCCGGAGATGTTCTGCAGGAAGAGAAGCGGGATTCGCCGCTGGCAGCACAGCTCGATGAAATGCGCTCCTTTCAGCGCACTCTCCGAGAACAGGATGCCGTTATTGGCGATGATGCCGACGGGTATGCCCCAGATCCGGGCGAAGCCCGTCACCAGCGTGGTGCCGTAGAGCCGCTTGAACTCGTCGAACTCCGAGCCGTCGACCAGACGCGCGATGACCTCGCGGATATCGTACTGTTTCTTCAGGTCGGTGGGCACGATCGCATCGAGATCCTCGACGGCATATTTCGGCTCCACCGGTTCGGCGAGATCGATATCGATGTTTTTGCGGGTGTTCAGCGTCCCGACGATCCGGCGCACGATGGCGAGCGCATGCACGTCGTCGGTGGCGTAGTGATCCGCGACTCCGGACTGCCGGGCGTGCACGTCCGCGCCGCCGAGGTCCTCCGCCGACACCACCTCGCCCGTCGCCGCCTTCACCAGGGGCGGCCCCCCGAGGAAGATCGTGCCTTGGCGGCGCACGATGACGGTCTCGTCGGACATGGCGGGCACATAGGCGCCGCCCGCGGTGCAGGAGCCCATGACGCAGGCGATCTGGGGAATGCCCAGCGACGACAGCGTCGCCTGATTGTAGAAGATGCGCCCGAAATGATCCCGGTCGGGAAACACTTCCGTCTGGTGCGGCAGGTTCGCGCCGCCGGAATCGACCAGATAGATGCAAGGCAGGCGGTTCTCGCGCGCGATCTCCTGTGCGCGCAGATGCTTCTTCACCGTCATCGGATAATAGGTGCCGCCTTTGATCGTCGAATCGTTGCAGACGATCATGACCTCGCGCCCCTCGACCCGGCCGATGCCGGTGATGATACCGGCGCCGTGGATCGCGTCCTCGTACATGCCGTACGCCGCGAGAGAACCGAGCTCCAGGAAGGGAGCGCCCGGATCGAGCAGGCGCATCACGCGCTCCCGCGGCAGGAGCTTGCCGCGGGCGAGATGGCGCTCGCGCGCCTTCGCAGGCCCGCCTTCGGCAACGGCCTGCCGCTTGACCTGGAGGTCCCGGGCGAGTTCCGCCCAGGCGGCGCGGTTCGCCTGCGCGGCGTCCGAGGTGAGGTCGGCGGAAGTGGCGATAACGGGCACGGCGTCAGGCTCCCTGAATTCTCTTGTGGTTCCGTTACGGCTGAACCGGAGGGCCCTCCGTCAGTCGCTGGGACCAGGGAGCCCGCGCAGCGCCGTTCGTGGGGCCGGTCGTCAGCCCTTGGCTCGAATGACCGTCTCTCCCCGCACCACGCCGGAGCCGCACCGATAGGCGATGCCGCGCACGAGCGACCAGTCACGGGAGTTCTGTTGCAGATAGAGATGCGTGCCGCCCAGGGCCACCACGGCCTCCTTCATACTGTCCAGCGCAGAGCCGAAGCCGGGCGTGGTCGACACCACAGGACTCACCTCTCCCAGGTTCTGACAAACCCGCACGTCAGCCGGCGAATCGACGACCTTTACCAGATCCACCGGATCGGGGCGGTAGCTGCAAGCCGAGACGCCGAGGAGAAGAAGGGAAGCAAGGAGGGTACGTTGCATGAAATATCCGCCAGTGATCATCCGTCTGCTCTAGCTTAGAGCACGAAGCGGCCGGGAGGAGAAGCCTGACCATGACAGGTGTGAAAAACTATCCCTCAGTGGCCGGGAAGCAACGGCGCTTCGACCCTCTCGGTGGGGCCGAATATCTCCTCGAAGGCCTTGCGCATGACCGCATCGACCTCGGGCATGGTCACGGGAATCCCGAGATCCACGAGGCTCGTGACCCCGTGCTGGCTGACGCCGCAGGGAACGATGCCGGAGAAATGGGACAGATCCGGCTCCACATTGAGGCTGATCCCATGAAAGGTCGCCCAGCGCCGGACGCGGATTCCGATGGCGGCGATCTTGTCCTCGGCCGTCTCGCCCTTGTCGGGTCGGCGCACCCAGACGCCGACCCGGTCCTCCCGGCGCTCACCTCGGATGTTGAAGGCTGCGAGGGTCTGGATCAGCCAGGCTTCGAGGGCCGCCACATAACGGCGCAGATCCGGCTTGCGGCGCTTCAGGTCGAGCATCACATAGGCCACCCGCTGACCCGGACCGTGATAGGTGTACTGCCCGCCTCTTCCGGTCTGATGGACCGGGAACCGGTCCGGATCCACCAGGTCTGCCGGATGAGCCGAGGTTCCGGCCGTATAAAGCGGGGAATGCTCCACGAGCCAGACGAGTTCGCGGGCCCGTCCGTCGGCGATCGCCTGAGCCCGCGCCTCCATGAAGGCGACCGCCTCCTCATAGGGCGTCAGCCCTTCGGCGATGGCCCATTCGACGGAATCCGATCCGCTCTCGCTCAAGAATCGGTCGGCCAAGCTGTCGCGCAGGTTCGACACCATTTCACCTTCTGCTTACCATGAGTTGTTGTGGTCCCGAATAATGGCGGCGGTCAACTCGCCCCCGAAACCCGCCCTCCATATAGGAATAGGAGGCTGCACGATGCACACCTTCCCAAACGAAATGTCGAGTTTAGCGACGGAGTGCAAAGATGGGCTTGCGGCGCCGGGATCGATCTGTTAGAGCCACCACCACCTCAGGGGAAACACTCCTGAGACGAGTTCCGCGGCCATGGCGGAATTGGTAGACGCGCTAGCTTGAGGTGCTAGTGGGGAGACCCGTGGAGGTTCGAGTCCTCTTGGCCGCACCAACTCACCGGATGCCCTCGGGCATGACAGAAAGGCCCTTTTCGGGGCCTTTTTTGTTGCCCGTATCCTGCGGCGCACTAGGTTCCCGAATCTTCCTCTCGCGAACCTGAATCATTCTTGCAGGAATGGCGATCAAGCGATTCCCTGGACAAGGCTCTTCAGGCGCGTTGCGCTCGTTTGCGCACACTCCTAAAAGGCCCGCTCAACATTCCGAGGACAGGCTCATGCTGGAAGTCGAAAACAACCCGACTCTTCCGCCGCCCGACGGGCCGGTTCCTCAGCCGCTGAGCTTCAGGGACGAGGAAGGCGAGCTCAATCCGGAGTTCCTTGCCGCCACCGCGGATGCCATCGAGGCATCCGATTCCGAGCGTCTGCAGCAGCTCGTGGAGGATTTCCACGAATCCGAGCTCGGCGACCTGCTGGAGGCGCTGGCGCCGGAGCATCGGCCTCGCCTGATCGAACTTCTCGGAACGGCCTTCGACTTCACGGCGCTGACCGAGGTGGACGAAGCAGTCCGTGAGGAAATCCTCGAGGAGCTCGAAACCTCGACCGTCGCGGAAGGTGTCCGCGACCTCGATTCGGACGATGCCGTCACGATTCTCGAGAGC
>DASRWK010000332.1:0-5086 GCA_035776715.1 Microvirga sp. | reverse complement strand
CGCAAAAGGATTCGATAGGGCAGACATTCTGACCCAAAGGACGAGACACGTGGCTTGGTATTCGCAGACCTGGAACTGGTTCAACGGCGCATGGCATGAGGGCAACCCGCCTCTGATCGGACCCCGCTCCCATGTATCCTGGCTCGGCTCCTCGGTATTCGACGGAGCGCGCGTGTTCGAGGGCGTCATGCCCGATATCGACCTGCACTGCGCCCGTGTGAACCGCTCGGCCACCACCATCGGACTGAAGCCCACCATGGACCCGCAAGCCATGGTCGAGCTGGTGCGGGAGGGCGTGAAGAAGTTCGCTCCCCGCACGGCGCTTTACGTGAAGCCCATGTACTGGGGCGAGGCCGAGGGCCTGGCCACCATCGCGCCGGATCCGGAATCGACCCAGTTCTGCCTCTCCCTCTTCGAGGCCCCCATGCCGGTGCCGGGCGGCATGTCGGTCATGAAGTCGAGCTTCCGCCGCCCGACCCTGGAAGCCATGCCGACCGATTCCAAGGCTGGCGCCCTCTATCCGAACAACGCCCGCGTGATCCGCGAGGCGAAGGAGAAGGGGTTCGACAACGCCCTGGTCCTCGATGCGCTCGGCAATGTGGCCGAGACCGGCACGACCAACATCTTCATGGCGAAGGAGGGCGTGGTCTATACGCCTTTCCCTAACGGCACTTTCCTCAATGGCATCACTCGCCAGCGCGTGATCCAGCTCCTGCGCGACGACGGCGTGACGGTCGTCGAGGGCACGCTCCGTTACGAGGATTTCACGACGGCCGACGAGATCTTCACCTCGGGCAACTATTCCAAGGTGATGCCGGTGCTGCGCATCGACAGCCGGGACCTCCAGCCCGGCCCGTTCTATCGCCGCGCCCGCGAGCTCTACTGGGCCTTTGCCCATTCGCAGCCGGTAACCAGGGCGGCTTGAGGCATCCTGGTCGGACGAGCGCCGCGCGCCTCGTCATCGGGATCACCGGCACAAGGCCGGTGACGACATGCGAGGGGCTTCGTAAGGGGGAGGGCTGTCTCGCCCTTTCAAGGATTTGTGAACCGGGGCCGAGAGACCCCGGTTCATCGTTGCCCTAAATGGCTCCGGCATCGTGCCCTTGCTGGAGCTCCCGATGCGCCTCATCCTGACCGGTCTTTTCTCCCTTGGCCTGCTGACGGCACCGGCCTTCGCCGAGCCTGTCGATCTCGAACTCGTCTTCGCCGCCGACGGCTCGGGCTCCATCGACAATGACGAACTGCGCCTGCAACGGAAGGGCTGGGCCGATGCCCTCATGAGCCCGGACGTGCTGGCGGGCATAGAGGATGGTCCCACGGGTGCGATTGCGGTGGCCTTCATGGAATGGGGCGGCCCGAGCTCCCAGGTGCTGATCGTGGACTGGCATGTGATCCGCGACGAGGCGAGCGCGAAAGTCTTTGCCGACAAACTCATGAGCGCGCCGCGCGGAGCCACCGGCTACAATTCCATCTCCAACGCCATCGATTTCTCCGTACGCCTCGTGGAGAAGAACGCCTACGAGGGCACGCGGAAGGTGATCGACGTCTCGGGCGACGGGCCGAACATGAACGGCAGGCCCCTGGAGCAGGCGCGCGCCGATGCGCTCGCCAAGGGGTTCACCATCACTGCCCTCGCCATCCGCCGCCCGGGCAGCGGACGTCCCGGCGGGCCCGGCGGCATGCCGCTGGAGGATTACTACGCCCAGAGCGTCATCGGCGGGCCGGGGGCCTTCGTGGAAATCGCGGACGAGACGCGGCCCTTCGCCGTGGCGGCACGGCGCAAACTCCTGACGGAGATCGCAGGGAGCGGCGGCGCGACGCGCCATGCGAGCCGTTGAATTCCTCGCAACGGCAGGAGAGACATCTCGTCAGAGATGCTAGGCTGCGCTCATGTCGAATCTCGAAAGCTGGATCATCGAGCAGGGCTTCAAGGGCTCCACCGTGGGCGCCCTCCTGACGGGTTGCGCCGAAAGACTGCTCGGGGAGGGCATACCCTTGCTCCGGGCCTATATGGCCCTGCCGACGGTCAACCCGACTTTTCGCGTCTATAATCATGTCTGGACCCGCAGAGGAGGCATCCTGGTCCAAGGGGTGTCGCATGAGCGCAACGAAGGTGCGTTCGAGATCAGCCCTTTCGGGGCCATGCTGCGGATCGGAGTGACCGAGCAGCACTGGCGGCTCGACGATGCCGATCCGCAGCCCTTCGAAGTCTTCGGCGATGTGAGGCGCGAGGGCGGCACGGATTACCTTGCGCGCCTGATCAGTTTCGAGAACGAGACGGCTCCCGATCTTCGGGGCGTCGCAATCTCGTTCTCCAGCGATCGCGCGTGTGGCTTCCTGCCGGCTGAAATCGCCCGCATCGATGCCGTTCTGCCGCTGTTGGCGTTGGCCGCTTACCGCATCTGCCTGCTCAACCTGGCCGTCGACATGCTCGACACGTATGTCGGCCTGTCGGCGGGGCGCCGGGTCCTCAGCGGCGAAATCCGGCGCGGCTCCGGAACGACACTCACGGCAGCCTTGTTCTTTGCCGATCTGAGGGGTTTCACGGCCCTTGCCGATACAGCCGGAATGGATCTGATCGCCCGGCTCGACAGGCATCTGGAAGCGATGGTGGAGCCCGTTGCGGAGCAGGGTGGCGAGGTTCTCAAATTCCTGGGCGACGGCGTTCTCGCCGTCTTTCCCATCACGGCGGAGCGCACCCGGCAGGAGGCCTGCGCGGCTGCCATCCGCGCGGCGCAATCGGCCCTTCAACGGAATGCCGCCGTCAATCGCCTTCCTGGTCATGAGACACCGCTCGATCTCGACATCGCCCTCCATTGCGGGGATGTCTTCTACGGCAACATCGGGGCTGCGGGCCGGCTCGATTTCACCGTGATCGGCCCCGCGGTGAACGAGGCAAGCCGCATGGAGGCTCTCTGCCAGCCTCTGGGCTGTTCCGTGATCATGTCGGAGAGCGTCGCATCGGTCAGCCCTGTGCCCGTCCGGTCCGTCGGCCCTCACCGGCTGCGAGGTCTTTCGGGGGAGCGCGAGCTGTTCACCCTGTCCTTCAGCGGCGCGCCAGCCTCACGCCCATGATCTTCATTCCGGCCAGCAGCACGCCCCCGTAGACCAGCGCGCCGGCGATGCCGAGCGCACCCAGCAGGGCCTCGCTGCGCCAGACCGGGAGGAGCGCGGTCCAGCGCTCCAGAGGCGCCGGGGCGAACCACGCGAAGATCGCCAGGAGCACGCCCGCCACCCCGATGGCCAGGCATGTCTTGCCGAGAGAGCGGTTCGGGGCCGTCCATCCGCGCCGGTAGGCGAGCACGAAGAGCAGGATGAGGTTGACCCACACGCCGATCGCCGTGCCGAGGGCGAGACCCACCACGCCGTAGGTATCCATCAGCAGGATCTTCACGACAACGTTGACGCCCACCGCCGTGAGCGAGGCGATGAGCGGCGTGGCGGTGTCGGAGCGGGCATAGAAGCTCGAGACGGCGGACCGGATGAGCACGGCGGCCGGGAGGCCCAACCCGTAGGCTGCCAGAACCGCGCCCGAGCGCCGGGCCGCCTCGGCATCGAACGCGCCGCGCTGGAAGAGCGCCGACATGATGAGATCCGGCATCACCAGAAAGGCCACCAGGAAGGGCGCCGCCAGGGCGAGCGTCAGGCCGATCGTCCGGTTCTGCGCGGCATAGGCGCTTGCCTCGTCTCCAGCGGCGATGCGGCGGCTCATTTCCGGCAGCAGGACGGTGCCGGCCGCGATGCCGATCACGCCGAGGGGCAGCTGGTAGAGCCGGTCCGCATAGTAGAGGGAGGACACGGCGCCCGTGGGCAGGAACGAGGCGATGATCGTATCCGCGAAGATGGCGAGCTGCACGCCCGCGGAGCCGATCACGGCGGGGCCGAGCGCCTTGAAGAAGGTCTTCATCGGCAGGTCCATGCGCGGGCGCTCGATGCCGGGCGCTGCGAGGGCGCGCTTCGTCTCCCACCACACGAGCACGAGCTGCAGGACGCCGGAAATCGTCACGCCCCAGGCCGCGGCATAGCCCGCGTTCGGGAACAGGAACACAACCGCGAGCGCCGCGATCATCGCCACGTTCAGCAGGACGGGCGCGGCCGCGGCAGCCCAGAAGCGATCATGGGCGTTCAGGATCGCCGAATAGATGGTGACGATCGTGATCAGCAGGAGATACGGGAAGGTGATCCGCGTCAGCGAGACGGCGAGATCGAACCTGGCCGGATCGGCCGAGAAGCCCGGAGCCAAAAGCCGCACGACGCTCGGCATGGCCAGGAAGGCCGCGACCAGAAGTGCGATCTGCACGATCAGCATCAACGTCACGATGCGGCTGGCAAACGACTTCGCGGCCTTATCGCCCCCGGTCTCCAGCACCCGCGCATAGGTGGGCAGGAAGGCATTGTTGAAGGCGCCTTCGCCGAAGATGGCGCGGAAGTGGTTGGGGATGCGGAAGGCCACGAAGAACGCGTCGGCCACCGGGCCGACGCCCATGACGGCGGCGATCACCACGTCGCGGATGAACCCCGTGAGGCGCGAGACCAGCGTCCAGCCGCCGACGGAAAGGATCTTCTTGAACATCGGTCAGGCCCGGCGTTGCTGATAGCTTTCGGGGACGAGGCTGTTCGAGACCTCGGCCGCGCCGCCGATCCGCTCGGCGACCACATAGAGCGGCCGACGTTTCACCTCCGCGAAGATACGGCCCACATATTCGCCGATGATGCCGAGCGACATCAACTGGATGCCGGAGAAAAACATGATCGACACGATCAGGCTCGGGAAGCCGGGAAGATCGGTGCCGAACAGAAGCGTCCTGATCAGGAAGTAGAGGGCGGTCGCAATCGACAGGAACGAGATCAGGAAGCCGAGATAGGTCCAGATCCGGAGGGGCACCGTGGAGAAGGCCGCGATGCCGTCGAAGGCGAAGCGGAAGAGCTTTCGGAAGCTCCACTTTGACGCGCCGAAGCGGCGCTCCTCCACCACGAAGGGCACGCCGGTGCTCTTGAACCCGATCCAGGCATAGAGCCCCTTCGAGAACCGGGCCTTCTCGCCCATCGTGCGCAGCACCTCGACTCCCTTTCGGTCGATGAGGCG
>DASRWK010000331.1:0-3859 GCA_035776715.1 Microvirga sp. | reverse complement strand
GGCGTTCGACGACAATGCGCTCCTCGAGGTCATGCATCCCCGCCGTGCGCTTGAGCTTGTCGATGATCGTCCGGCGATAGCCCGAGAACATTTGAGACCAGTCGTGGTGGGGCCGCAGATAGGGCGTGTGAACCAGAACGTAGAGCGCTTCTCCGCCCTCCGGCGCGACGCTCGGGTCAACTCCGGCCGGAGCTGCGAGATAGCAGGTCGGGTCGGGAGCGGGCTCGCCCTGGCGGTAGATGTAGTCGAACTCCTCTTCCGGATCGCGGGAGAACACGAAGTCGTGATGAAGGATGTGGTCGTATCGTTTGCTCAAACCGAGATAGAGCACAACGCCCGAGCAGGCCGGCTCGAAGTCCTTGCGCGCGTAATGCTCGCCCACTTCGCCGCCCACGAGCTCGCGATAGGTGCGGATGGAGTCCATGTTGGAGATGACGCTGTCGTACGACGCGGTCTCGCCGCTGGCGAGGACAAGACCCTTCACCACGCCACTCTCGATCAGTAGCGATGCCACATCGGATGCGGGCTTGAAGGTGGCGCCGAGCTCGGAGGCCAGCCTCATCAGCGCTTCGGCGACCGCCCGCGTCCCGCCCATGGGATACCACACGCCATCGGCCGCCTGCATGTGCGCAATGGCGCAGAGCACGGCGGGGGAGCCATAGGGCGACGAACCCACATATTGCGTGAAGTGATCGAGCATCTGCGCCAGCCGCTCGTCCTTCACCTTGGAGCGGATGGTGCCCGCAACGGACGAGCCCATACGCAGCGACAGAACATCCCGCAGGGTGGCGGGGTTCATATTGGCGCGGATATTGATGGTGTCGAACAGATCCTCCACCGGCTTCCAGAAGAAGAAGCGGTTGGAGATGTCGTGGAGGTGGGCCGAGATTTCCTGGAAGCGCCTGTATCCGTCACCCGCGCCCGTACCCGGAGCGAAACGGTCCATGGCCGCAGCCATCGCAGGGATGTTCTCCTGCAGATCGATGTGTGTGCCGTCATCGAAGAAGCAGCGCCATTGCGGATCGAGCCGGACGAGGTCGAGATAGTCCGAGAGGTTGCGTCCGGCTTCCGCGAAGATGCGCTCCAGAACACGTGGGACGGTAAGGATCGTGGGCCCCATATCGAAGCGAAAGCCGCCCTCGTGCAGCACCGCTGCCTTGCCGCCGAGCCATGGATTCTTGTCGTACAGTGTCACTTGGCAGCCACGCGCTGCCGCGACGCAGGCCGCCGCCAATCCACCCAGACCGCCACCGATCACGGCAACCGAAGATGCTTGAGCGCTCACGAGGATCCTCCAGTCGGGTCAGGACCATCGATCGCTGTCCAGAAGGTTCTCAGGCCTCTTGTCCTGATCGGGCGCATGACTTGAGGATTTGGTTCTAGGAAGCGAGAAACGCAGTTCAAGGTAGCCTCCCGATCAAGAGGCGGCGGGCGCAGATCATCCGCAGTACGTACCCGCCCGGCGCGGACGACGGGATCGAAACCCGCTGCAACAAAGTGCCGCTTGAGGCTGTTCATGCCGCGCGTGCTGCCGGAACATTCGGCATAAATCATGGCTTGTGTGGCGCCGACGCCTTCCTCCCGAATGGTGAGCGTCGCCGCCTGAGCCGAGGACGCGATCAGAACAAGTCCAAGGATCCATCCAACGCGTCCCATGTGCGCTCCTTCACAAGACGGCTTCGCGGGCTGCTTCGGCGTGAGGCTCCAGTTCCCGCCATCCGGCGCGGCGGCGTTCCCAATCCGCTATCAGGAGGCGCGTGGTGATGCGCGCCCCTTCGAAGATCACAGGAAGTCCGCTGCCGGGATGCGTGCCGCCGCCGACCAGATAGATATTGCGGCCGAACCGGTTGTGCGGCCGGAAATAGAGCATCTGCGTGAGGTTGTGCGCGAGGTTGAAGGTCGCTCCTTCATATACGGAGAATTCATCCTGCCAGCCGCGCGGGGTCACCGTGCGCTCGAAGCGTATGCGGCTTTCAAGGTCGGTGAGACCCAAGAGCTTGAGGCGCTCGATCGCGAGCCTGTGATAGCGCGGCGCTTCCTTCTGCCAGTCGATATGGCACTTCAGGTTCGGAACGGGCACAAGCACATAGAGGCTCGTGTGCCCTGCCGGAGCGAGCGAAGGATCGGTTGCGCCCGCATGCTGGACATAGATCGAGGGTTCTTCCGAAAGAATGCCTTCGGTGATTTCGCGGATGTTCCGCTCGTAATCTCGAGCGAGAAGAATCGTGTGGTGGGCAAGGTTACCGACGCCACCTTCGACACCCAGATAGAGCATGAAAGTCGAACAGGAGAGCTTTGCCCGCTCGAGCTTTCTGTCGGTCCAGCGCGGGCGCATGGATTCCGGAACGAGGCGGCGCATGGCGTGCCCGAAATCGCCGTTGACCACAATGGAGCCTGCCGCGAAGCGCTCTCCGCCAGCCTCTACGCCCACAGCCTCACCATCCTCGTAGAGGATACGTTCGACCGGAGTGTCGAGGCGAATATCGACGCCCATTTTGCGGGCGACGTTCGCCATGGCTTCCGACACGGCGCCGCAGCCGCCGACAGGATGGTAGACGCCGTGTTCGTATTCCAGGAATGACAGGATCGTGAAAAGGCTCGGGCACTGGAACGGCGACATCCCGAGATATTTCGTCTGAAACGAGAAGGCGAGGCGTACGCGCGGATCGGCGAAGTAGCGCTTCAGGTCGCCGTCCACGCTGGAAAAGGGCCGCAGTTTCGGCAAGGCGGCCAGCATGGCCGGCGTTACGAGATCAGCCGGGCTTGAGAAGGCCTGTTCGAGAACGGGGCGGAAGGCCTCGAGCTTTGCGCGATTGTCATCGAGGAAACGGCGGACGTTGCGCGCATCCGCGGGCGCAAGGCGCGCGATCTCCTGTTCGAGACGCACCAGATCGGCCGTCGCCCGAATTTCGCCGCCGCCCTCGAACACGAGGTGATATTGCGGGTCGAGGCGGCGGAGTTCCACATGGTCCTCCAGGCGCTCGCCGCAGGCTTCGAAGATGTCCCTCAACACGCGCGGGTAGAGAAAGAACGTAGGCCCTATATCGAATTTGTAGCCGCCGGGCGCGTGGATCGTCCGCGTTCGACCGCCAACGGCGAGTCCGCTCTCGAATATTGTTACGGGAATGCCTTCCCGTGCGAGCAGCATGGCGGCTGCAAGGCCGCCCGGACCAGCTCCGACAATGGCCACATGCGGCGACTGCGAGGCACTCGACATGGATCAACCACCAGATGGGCTGACGGATGAGCCGAAAGCCCTGACTGAGCCCAAGTAGAACAGCGCGCATCGAAGACCAGGGGGTCAGCTTTCCAAGAGGCGCAATTCGGAATTTTACCCCGCGAAGACGAAACGATATTAAGGCTGATTAGGCGCTGAGTAGCGTGTTCTGAGGCTATAGTTTCGAGTAATGTACTGTCTCAAAAGTATGAGTTTGTAAGGGGAAAATCTAAGCGCCTTATTCTTGCCTTTTTAAAGTTGAGCTTCACTTCCAATTGAAACGGAAGGGGAGACGATCTTTGAAGAACATCCTCACCCGCGTGTCAGCAGTCGCGCCACTTCTATTTGTTGCGGCATGCAATACGACCGCGTCCAATGATCCATCGACCACGGGATCGATCTCGCAGGCCAGCCTGGGCAAGGAATTCCAGCGCGGCACAGCCTCTTGGTACGGCCCGGGCTTCCATGGCCGGAAGACCGCCAGCGGCGAACGCTTCAACTCCAGCGACATGACAGCGGCCCACCGCTCCCTGCCTTTCGGCACCCGCCTGAGGGTCGTGAACGAGCAGAACGGCCGCTCCGTGATCGTGCGCGTCAATGATCGCGGCCCCTTTGCCCACCGGCGCATCATCGACCTTGCGA
>DASRWK010000330.1:0-4708 GCA_035776715.1 Microvirga sp. | reverse complement strand
CATTGAGTTCGGTCAATTCTGGAGCGGTCATTGTGATTATAGAGGACATTCACCCATGAGTCTCCCCCGTCTCGGTGCCGCCGCCCTTTCCCTCTCCCTGGCGACGTCCGCCGCCGCTCAACCCTTCCCAGATTCTCACCTGGCCGCACGGGTCGATGCCGTGATCGAGCAGGCCCTGGCGGACAAGCGCATCGTCGGCACCGTCGTGCTCATCGCCAGGAATGGGGAGGTCGTGTACCGCCGTGCGGCTGGGCTCGCCGATCGTGAGGCAGGCCTGCCGATGCGGGAGGATGCCATCTTCCGGCTTGCTTCGATCACCAAGCCCATGGTCACGGCGGCCGCCATGCGCCTGGTCGAGGAAGGGCGCATCGGGCTGGACGATCCCGTCGCCCGTTGGCTGCCCGACTTCCGCCCGCGCCTGGCCGATGGCACCGAGCCCGTGGTCACGATCCGGCACCTGCTGACCCACACCGCGGGCCTGAGCTACGGCTTTCTCGAAGCGGAGGACGGTCCTTACCGCAGGGCCGGGGTCTCCGATGGTCTGGCGGAACCCGGCATGAGCCTCGACGAGAACCTGCGCCGGATCGCATCCGTGCCGCTGGCCTTCGAGCCGGGGCGGTCGTGGCGCTACTCGGTCAGCCTGGACGTTCTCGGCGGCGTCCTGGAGAAGGCCGCGGGCGAGAGCCTGCCTGTCCTGGTCGAACGCCTCGTCACCGGCCCGCTGGGACTGCCCGACACGGGCTTCTCCGTGCGGGATCGAGGCCGCCTGACGGTCGCCTATGCCGACGGATCGCCCGAGCCGATCCGCATGCGGGATCATGAGGCCGTGAGGCTCGGGGACGGCACGGTTCGTTTCGCGCCCGGCCGCATCCTCGATCCGGCTTCCTTCCCGGCGGGCGGCGCCGGGATGGCCGGGACGGCACACGATGTCCTGACCTTCCTCGAGGCGATCCGCAAAGGAGGCTCGCCGATCCTGAAGCCCGAGACGGTCGAGCAGATGATGGCGGACCAGGGCGGCCCGCAAGCGCAGACGCAGGGACCGGGCTGGGGCTTCGGCTATGGCTGGGCGGTCCTTGCCGATCCAGGGCCCGCCGGCACGCCGCAGCCGAAGGGCACGATCCAGTGGGGCGGCGCCTATGGCCACAGTTGGTTCGTGGATCCCGCCAACGGGCTTACGGTGGTTGCCCTGACCAACACGGCCTTCGAGGGCATGTCCGGGGACTTTCCGCGCCAGATCCGCGATGCGGTCTACCGCTAGAGCCACTGTCCGCCCAACCCCCTAAGGCCTTGGGACGGACATTGAGCGTCAGTTCCGGAGACCTCCGCTTCGCCGGCTCAACCCCGAGACATCGATCTCGGCCTGAGCCGGCATTAGCCCAGTGAGCCGAGGCCCGTTCCGCGCCGCTTCCTGGCAGCCTCAATCGATTTGCGCGTTGACCGTCGCGTCCGGCAACCCGGACCGGTCAGGAGGCTATGTCATGCCGGACCCCTCAACCCTCGTGGCATTTGTCGCTGCGGCCATTGTTCTGGCCATCATCCGGGGACCTCGGATGTTCTCCATTCTAGTCCAGGAAGCGAAGAAGCTCCCCGACCCGCCATTAGCCAGACATCCGGCTGCCAGAGGCTGCCGCCTCGCCAGCCAGCCATTCCCGCACGGCCTCAACGTTCCCGTCGCCGGTGCGGTTGTCCGGGATGACGACATGGAACCCGTGGCCCTCAAGGGTCGGGCCGAAGGGAGCGACCAGCACTCCAGTCGCGAGCTCGTCGGCGACGAGGGCCAAGCTCACGAGCGCGATTCCCTGTCTGGCCACCGCCGCCTGGATCGCGTGCGTCTCGTCGCTGAAGACGATCTCGCTGTCCGTCGGGCGGTAATGAAGGCCGGCCTCTGCGAACCAGCGCGGCCAGATGGGGGTGCGCTCGTCCGCGTTCCGCCACTCGCTGTGGATGAGGGCATGGCGTTCGAGATCGGCCGGATCGCGGACGTTCAGACGCGGGCTGCAAACCGGCGCGAACGATCCCTGGAACAGGAGCTGTGACCGGCAGCCCGGGTACGTGCCGCCGCCGTAGCGGACCGCGATGTCTGCGCCTCCGGTCCGAAGGTCGAGGACGTCGTCGGAAGCCAGCAGCCGCAGGTTGATGCCCGGGAACCGGGCGCGGAAGGCCGCGACCCGCGGCACGAGCCACTTGGACGTGAAGGCCATCGTGGCCGTCAGGGTCACTGCATTGGGGGTCTTGATCGTCCGGACGCGCTCGACTGCTTCTGCCATGGATTCGAAGCTGTTTCGGAGCGGCGCGTACAGCATGGAGCCGACAGGCGTCAGCACCACGCGTCGGGTCCTTCGCTCGAACAATCTCTGCCCGAGGGTGTCCTCGAGCAGCCGGACCTGGTGACTGATCGCCGTCGGCGTCACGGCAAGTTCGTCAGCGGCGTGCTTGAAGCTCAGGTGGCGGGCGGCGGCCTCAAAGGCACGCAGTGTGGCAAGCGGCGGCAGTTTCCTCATAGGTCTCTTCATAGATGAGCTGTGTTCATCTGACGACTGAGCAATTCAACTTTGTCAGAGGTCGGATCCAGAGGCAAATTCCGATTTAGCCTTCAGCCTGACCATTTCAGCGAAGCATCGTGAGATGAGGTTTCTTCATCATTCAATGGTGCGGCCGGAGGGATGCATCCTCAGTTTCCAGGAGACCTTCATGGCAACAATCCTTCATATCGACGCGAGCGCACGGCCGGGACGCTCGGACCAGGATCGGTTCGGCTCGCACACGCGCCGGCTCACGGCCCGCTTCGTGGCGCGCTGGGCGGCGGCACGCCCGGCGGACCGGATCATTTACCGCGACGTCGGGCAGACTCCGCCGCAGCCGGTGACGGGCCGATGGATCCATGCCGCCTTCACCAAACCGGAGCAGCGCGAGCCTTGGATGCACGAGGTGCTGGCCGAAAGCGATGCCCTGGTCGACGAGCTGATCGAAGCAGACGTGATCGTGGCCGGGGTGCCGATGTACAACTTCGGCCCTCCGGCGCAGTTCAAGGCCTATATCGACAACATCGTGCGGGTCGGGCGCACCTTCGGCTTCGACCGCTCACGCCCTGGCGACCCGTACTGGCCGCTCCTGACCGAGCACGGGAAGCGTCTCGTCGTCCTGAGTTCGCGTGGGGATTACGGTTACGGCGACGGCGAGCGCATCCAGCATCTCAATCACGTCGAATCGAGCATCCGGACGGCGTTCCGGTATATCGGCATCACCGACGTCGAGGCGGTCGCCGCCGAATACGACGAGTTCGCCGACGAGCGCCTTCAGGCGTCGCTCGCCCGCGCCGAGGCCGGGGTCGATGCATTGGTCGAGCGGCTCGCCGCAGCCGTGGCGCTTCCCGAGGCGGCCTAGCATTCCGCGTGAGGCTCCGGCATCCACTTCTTCAGCGTAGGCAGTGCATCGCATGCGGGACGAGGGGGAGTCCGAAAGTCGGGTTCGGCCTCCCTGAACCTTATAGGCCTTGAGGTGGGCGGCCCCTCAGATTGCGGGCGGGTTCAGCCGTGCGAAGCCTTCCTGGCGGCGGTACGGGAAGTACGGGTAGGGTGCCGTGACGGCACTGGCGGCATCCAGCCGGGAGAGTTGGTCCGGCGTGAGTGTCCAGCCAACGGCGCCGAGGTTCTGGCGCAACTGCTCCTCGTTGCGGGCGCCGATGATCACGGACGACACCGTCGGCCGTTGCAGGAGCCAGTTGATCGCAATCTGCGGCACGGACTTGCCCGTCTCGTTCGCGATCTCGTCGAGCGCATCCACGACGCCGAACAGGTGGTCATCGTCGACCGGAGGACCGAAGCTGGCCGTCTCGTGCAGGCGGCTGCCCTGCGGCAGCGGCTGTCCCCGCCGGATCTTCCCGGTCAGCCGCCCCCAGCCGAGCGGGCTCCACACCAGGGCGCCGACGCCCTGATCCAGCCCGAGCGGCATGAGCTCCCATTCATAGTCGCGGCCGACCAGCGAGTAGTAGACCTGGTGAGCCACGTAGCGCGGCCAGCCATGCCTGTCGGCGACAGCCAGCGACTTCATCACCTGCCAGCCCGAGAAGTTGGAGACGCCGACATACCGCACCTTGCCGGCCCGGACGAGATCGTCGAGGGTCGACAGCACCTCCTCGACAGGCGTGCCTGCATCGAAAGCATGCAGTTGCAGTAGATCGATGTAGTCGGTGCCGAGGCGGCGCAGGGCCGCCTCGCAGGCCCGGATCAGACGGGAGCGGGAGGAACCCGCGTCGTTCGGCCCGTCTCCCAGGGGCAGGCTGGTCTTGGTCGAGATCATCACCCGGTCGCGACGCCCCTTGATGGCCGCGCCTAGGACCTCCTCGGAGGCTCCATCCGAGTAGACATCGGCGGTGTCGAACAGCGTGACCCCGGCCTCGAGGCAGATATCGACCAGTCGGCGCGCCTCCCGCGCGTCCGTTCGGCCCCAGGCACCAAAGAGGGGGCCCTGGCCTCCGAAGGTGCCGGCTCCGAAGCTCAGGGCTGGAACCTGCAATCCGGAGGCTCCCAAACGTCGGTATTCCATGTCGATCTCCTGTTCCGCGGTGCGCGTGTGTTGTTGGGAGAAGACATGACCCATTCACCATTGTTTGCGTAGTCGGCTCCTCCTACTATCATCCATAAGCAAAACTTTGAGATGAATTCCGATGGACCGCTTCGCGGCAATGGCTACCTTCGTGCGTGTGGCG
>DASRWK010000329.1:0-4155 GCA_035776715.1 Microvirga sp. | reverse complement strand
CCAGCTCCTTCGCCATGGCAAGGTCGAGCGGCGTGATCGAGGAGATGCCCTCCACATAGATCGCATCGGCATCGATCCTGGTGCCAAAGGCAAGGCTCGTGAGGATCGCGAGCTTATGGGCGGTATCGAAGCCTTCCACATCGAAGGTCGGATCGGCCTCCGCATAGCCGAGGCGCTGAGCGTCCTTCAGGCACTCCTGGAACGTCAGTCCCTCCAGCTCCATGCGGGAGAGAATGTAGTTGCAGGTGCCGTTCAGAATACCGTAAAGGCGCGAGACCTTGTTGCCTGGCAGGGCCTCCCGCAGGGTCTTGATGATCGGGATGCCGCCGGCGACCGACGCCTCGAAGGCGATGGACACGTCCTTGCTCTCCGCGAGATTCGCGAGGGAGAGACCATGTTTTGCGAGCAGGGCCTTGTTGGCCGTGACCACATGCTTGCCGTGAGCGAGAGCCGTCCGGACCACCTCCAGGGCTGCCCCATCGGCACCGCCGACCAGTTCGACCACACAATCCACATCCGCGGACCGGGCCAGGTCCACCGGATCGTCGAACCAGGCGAAGCGGGAGACATCGACGCCGCGATCCTTCGACCGGTCGCGGGCCGACACGGCCACAACCTCGACGGGCCGCCCGCCCCTCTGGGTGACAGTCTCGTTCCGGCGCTCGAGGATCCGAATAACCGAAGCGCCAACGGTACCGAGGCCGGCGATGCCCACCTTGAGAGGACGTGTCACGGACGAAAGCTCCCTTCAAACCCGGGTTGCTCTTTACGACCGCCAAGCTCCCATGTCCATGCGGGCATAGAAACTTCGCCGGGCATCCCCGACCGCCTCGCCCTCGGAGTTCAGCCCCTGCGCACCATCGGCACGACGTTGTGCAGGATGTTGTCCGCGTTGTCGAAGAATTTGCGGATGTTGCGGGCGGCCTGCCGGATGCGCTGTTCGTTCTCCACGATGGCGATGCGGACATAATCGTCCCCGTGCTCGCCGAAGCCGATGCCCGGAGCCACGGCCACATCGGCCTTTTCCACCAGCAGCTTGGAAAATTCGAGGCTGCCCATGCAGCGGAACTTCTCCGGGATCTGCACCCAGGCGAACATGGAGGCGCTGGGGGCCGGGATGGGCCAGCCCGCCTTCCCGAAGGAATCGACCAACACGTCTCGGCGTTTCTTATAGGTGGCGCGCATCTCGTTGATGCAGTCGTCGGAGCCGTTGAGAGCCGCCGTGGCCGCCACCTGGACCGGGGTGAAAGCGCCGTAATCGAGATAGGACTTCACACGGGCGAGCGCCGCCAGGAGACGCTCGTTGCCGACCGCGAAACCGATGCGCCAGCCCGCCATGGAGAAAGTCTTGGACATGGAGGTGAACTCAACCGCGACGTCGATGGCGCCAGGGATCTGCAGGATCGACGGCGGCGGGTTCTTCTCGTCGAAATAGACCTCGGCATAGGCGAGGTCGGACAGCAGGATCAGTTCGTGCTTCTTTGCGAAGGCCACGAGGTCCCGGTAAAAGTCGAGGGACGCCACATAGGCCGTGGGATTCGACGGGTAACAGACCACGAGCGCCACCGGCTTCGGGATCGAGTGCATCACGGCGCGCTCTGCGGCCACGAAGAAGTCCGGCGTGGGTTCGGCAGGCACGGAACGGATGACGCCGCCCGCCATGAGGAAGCCGAAGGCGTGGATCGGGTAGCTCGGGTTCGGCACGAGGATCACGTCGCCCGGCTCGGTGATCGCCTGGGCCATGTTGGCGAAGCCCTCCTTGGAGCCAAGGGTCGCCACCACCTGGGTATCGGGGTTGAGCTTCACGCCGAAGCGACGCTCGTAATAGCCGGCCTGGGCGCGGCGCAGGCCGGAAATACCCTTCGAAGCCGAGTAGCGGTCCGTGCGCGGCTTGCCGACGGTCTCCACCAGCTTGTCGATCACATGCTGCGGCGCCGGCAGGTCGGGATTGCCCATGCCCAGATCGATGATGTCCGCACCATTGGCACGGGCGGCGGCTTTGATGCGGTTGACTTGCTCGAAGACATAAGGCGGAAGGCGCTTGATGCGGTAAAAATCAGACATGGTTCTGTCCTCGAGCGGAATCGAATGGAATCGGTATAAATTCTAGCGATCGGGATTGGAATTCGTCGTCCGGGCGGGTCTCTGCGGCTTGTTGACCGGCAGCTTCACCGGTTCGGGCGGAGGCGTTCCGCCCAGGCGGGCGGCGGCTGCCCCCGCAGCCTCGTTCCGGGCTCGGATAGCCTCGAGCTCCGCCTCCTCGGCCTTGACCTCGGCGGCAGACCGCGCGGGAGTAGGACGCCCTTCCTCCGCGGTGCCGATCGGCATGTAATCCAAGCTCTGCGGGCGGGAGCGCGCCACGAAGTCCGGCGTCGGCGCGGATTTGGGACCTGCCCCGACCGCAACGGCAATATCGCGGACAGGATTGGAACCGCTTGTGCAGGCCGTGACGTTAGCAGCAACCAGCACTGTCAGCATGAGAGCCGAGGTGCGGGAAGCCGCAGGAAACTGGATACGCATTGTAGCTAACCTAAGAGATGACTGCACAGAGTGGGCCTCTAACGCTAAGATGCTCGAAATGCGCACCCTGGGCAATGGCGCGACATAGAGGGAGATCGCCTTATGGACAAGCCATACGGTGAAGAGAAAGTCCAATCCTCAGGCCCGGACTTCGAGGAGCTCTCTCGCAACATGGCCCGGTTCCTCGAAGGGGCGACGAAGGCGACGGCGGCCTGTCTCAAGCCGCTGGAGGAGCGCGGCGCCCCTCCTGAAATCGCAAGCGACGCCTCCGAGGCGATCAGGACGCTGGGCCGAGTTGCGGAATCATGGATGAGCGATCCGCAGAAGTCCCTGGAAGCACAGGCCCGCCTCGGCTCGCAATTCCTCAATCTGTGGGCCGCGACGCTCAAGAAGGCACAGGGCGAACCCACCGAGCCGGTGGCGGAGCCCGAACCCAAGGACAGCCGCTTCAAGGACCCCGAATGGTCGGAGAATCCCGTCTTCGACTTCCTGAAGCAGGCCTATCTGATTTCCTCCCGCTGGGCGGAGGACATGGTGGAAGAGGCGGAGGGCCTCGACGAGCGGACCCGCCACAAGGCGCAATTCTATCTCAAGCAGATCTCGAGCGCCCTCTCGCCATCGAACTTCCTGCTGACGAACCCCGAGCTCATCCGCGAGACGCTCAAGGAGAACGGCGCGAACCTCGCCCGGGGCATGGCGATGCTGGCGGAGGATCTCCAGTCGGGACGCGGCGAACTGAGAATCCGCCAGACCGACCCGAGCAATTTCAAGATCGGCGTGAACATCGCGACCACGCCCGGCAAGGTGATCTTCCGAAACGATCTGATCGAGCTGATCCAATACAAGCCGACCACGGAGCAGGTCCTGAAGCGCCCGCTTCTCATCGTGCCGCCTTGGATCAACAAGTACTATATTCTCGATCTCAACCCGGAAAAGAGCTTCATCCGCTGGGCGGTCGACCAGGGCCTTACGGTATTCTGCATCTCCTGGGTGAACCCGGAAGCGCAACATGCCGAAAAGGGTTTCGAGCATTATATGCGCGAGGGAATCTTCGCAGCGCTGGACGCCATCGAGCAGGCCACCGGTGAAAAGAAGGTGACGGCGATCGGCTATTGCGTCGGCGGCACGCTTCTGGCCGTCACCATGGCCTATATGGCGGCCAAGCGCGACAAGCGCATCGACAGCGCCACCTTCTTCACCGCGCAGGTAGACTTCACCCACGCAGGCGACCTGAAGGTCTTTGCCGACGAAGAGCAGATCCGCTCCATCGAAGCCCAGATGAAGAAGCGGGGCTATCTCGACGGCTCTCACATGGCCAACGCCTTCAACATGTTGCGCCCCACCGACCTGATCTGGTCGAACGTGGTGAACGTGTACATGAAGGGCCGCGCCCCAACGGCCTTCGACCTGCTCTACTGGAATTCCGATTCCACGCGCATGCCCGCAGCGAACCACGCCTTCTATCTGCGCAACTGCTATCTTGAGAACAAGCTCGCCAAGGGAGAGATGGAGCTTGCGAGCGTGAGGCTCGATCTGAAGAAGATCAAGGTGCCGATCTTCAACCTCGCCGCGAAGGAAGATCACATCGCCCCTGCCCGGTCGGTCTTCCTGGGCTCGAAGGCTTTCGGCGGGCCG
>DASRWK010000328.1:0-2319 GCA_035776715.1 Microvirga sp. | reverse complement strand
CCAGCGGTCTCACCCTCGAGGGGCCGAACGATGTGGAAACGCAGGCTTGCTGGGTGAAGCGCACGATGATCGAGCGGGCCGAGCGCAAAGTCCTCCTCCTCGACGGGTCGAAATTCAATCGGCGCCATCTCGAACTCGTCTGCCCCATGGCGGAACTGTCGGACATCGTCACGGACCGCCTGCCGGATCCTGCCCTGGTCGCCAGGATCGAGGCGGGCAACGTGTCCCTGCATCTTGCCCAGAGCAGGGACGCTCCGGCGGAGGCATGATGGCCGTTGGTCCCCCCTAGCCCTTCACGAGCTCGATTTCTCAAGTAAGGTGTCTGCATGACAGACGATGCCCTGATCCTGCGTGGCTTGTTCGATGCGGCTTTGGAAGCGGCGCTTCCGGATGGTAAGTTCGATGGCCGGTTGCCGCCGCGGCCAAAGGGCAGAACGATCGTCCTCGGTGCCGGAAAAGCCTCCGCGCGCATGGCGTCCGCTTTCGAGAAGACATGGGCCCAATCGGGCGGAACCTGCGAAGGGTTGGTCGTCACGCGCTATGGCCATGCGGTCCCCACCCGTTCGGTCGAGGTCGTCGAGGCCGCCCATCCGGTTCCCGATGAGGCCGGCCTGAACGCTGCCCGGCGCATTCTCGCGCTGGCTCATGAGGCGGGTCCCGACGACCTGGTCGTGTGTCTCGTCTCCGGTGGAGCATCGGCGCTTCTCTCGCTGCCTGCCGAAGGCGTCACCCTGGCGGACAAGCAGGCGCTGAACCGCGCGCTGCTGAAGTCCGGTGCGCCCATCGGGGAGATGAACCTCGTCCGCAAGTCGCTCTCTGCCATCAAGGGCGGGCGGCTCGCGGCGGCCGTCGCTCCGGCGCAACTCGTCACCTACCTCATCTCCGATGTGCCGGGGGACGATCCTTCCAGCATCGGCTCCGGCCCGACCATTCCGGAGCGGGTCGATCCTCGATCGGTTCTGTCCATCCTCGGCAGATATGAAATCGATGTGCCTCCCCATATGGCGAAGGCCATTCAGGCGAACGTCGTCGGGAACTCGGTCGAGGTGGGCGCCGTGCATATGCTCGCCACGCCCAAGATGGCGCTCGATGCGGCGGCCTCGAAGGCACGTGAATTCGGCCTGACGCCGCTGATCCTGGGAGATGCCATCGAGGGCGAGGCACGAGAGGCCGGACGCGTGATGGCGGGGATCGCGCGCTCCGTGAAGCATTACGGCGAACCCGTTTCAGCACCTTGCGTGCTTCTGTCCGGCGGGGAGACGACCGTGACCGTTCGTGGATCGGGACGGGGCGGACGCAACGCGGAATTCCTGCTGTCGCTTGCCCTGGCGCTACAGGGTGAGGAAGGTCTCGCGGCGATTGCCTGCGATACCGACGGGATTGACGGATCGGAGGACAATGCGGGCGCATGGTTCGATCAGGCCATGTTCGCAGCCGCTCATGAGCAGGGCGTGGATCTCGCTGGGCATCTTGCGGACAACGACGCCTATACGGCTTTCGCGCAGCTCGACAGGCTGGTCGTCACGGGGCCGACCCTGACCAATGTGAACGATTTTCGCGCCATCCTTATTCGCTAGAGCACGTCAATGGCACCCGTCACGTTTTTCTCCGGAATGGTCAGCGTGACGGTGGTTCCGCGCCCCTCCTTGCTGTCGATCTCGAGCCCTCCGCCATGAAGCCTGAGGATGTGCCAGGCGAGGCTGAGGCCGAGGCCCGTTCCGGGATAATCCTTCGTGTTGCGGCCTCGAAAGAACGGCTGCATGAGAAATGGAAGATCCCGATCAGAAATGCCGATCCCCTCGTCGTTCACCTGAATCGAGATGCCCTTCGGCGCTGCCCGCACCTCCACGGCGATAGGGCGGTCTGACGATGAATATTTCATGGCGTTGGACAGCACGATGACGAGTGCCTGCTCCAGCAGGATGGGATCGCCCACAATCGTGCTCGGGAGGTTCTGAATATCGACGGTCAACGGGCGAGAGGGCTCATGGCCTATCTGCTCCCGGCACGCGCGCCTGATCAGAGCTTCGGGGTTGAATTCGGACGGATTCAGAAGAATGCCCCCCGCGCTGGACCGCGTGTAGGACAGAACCATCTCGATCAACTCGTCGAGCCGCAGGCTGGCGCGCCAGATCCTCTCGGCGCGATTTCTGACCTCTCTTGCGCTGAGCCGCTCCGCCCGCCGCACGAGGCCCTGCGCAAGGGCGCTAATGGTGGAAAGGGGGGTCTTGAGCTGGTGAGCCAGGAGAGCCACGGGATCTAAAGGCTGAGCCATCTTCTGCTTGCTGCCTCGGGAGTTTGCCGGGCGTGCGGTTCTGG
>DASRWK010000327.1:0-4505 GCA_035776715.1 Microvirga sp. | reverse complement strand
CCGCCGGAGAGCTGGCGGGGATAACGGCCGAGCAGCGGCGTGAGGCCGAGCGAGGCCGCGGCCTCCCCCACACGCTTCTTCTGCTCAGCCTGAGGCACGCCCTTCAGCTTCAGCGAGAACCCCATGTTCTCCGCCACTGTCATGTGCGGATAGAGCGCATAGGACTGGAACACCATGGCGATGTCACGGTCCTTGGGCGGAACATCGTTGACGACGCGCGATCCGATGCGGATCTCACCGCCGGTGATGTCCTCGAGCCCGGCGATCGTGCGCAGCAGCGTCGACTTTCCGCAGCCGGAGGGGCCGACGAGAATGACGAACTCGCCGTCCTTGATGTCGATGTCGACACCCTTGATGATAGAGACGGAGCCGAAGGACTTCCGGACATCGCGGATCGATACTTGGGCCATTCTGTTCTCCCTCAGGCGCTCCAGGCTGGCGTGGCCCGGATGAACTTCTTGGTGATTTCACGGGGATTGGTGATCGCCGTTCCGACCACCACCGCATGGGCGCCGCGCCTGAAGGCCTCAGCCACAAGCTCGGGCGTATCGAAACGGCCTTCGGCGACGACGGGCACCGGGAGCGCCGAGACGAGAGCCTCCAGCAGCTCGAGATCCGGCCCCTCCCCTTTGCGCGCGGCGGTCTCCTCCGTGTAGCCGGAGAGCGTCGAAGCCACGTAAGTGGCACCATGGGCGCAGGCCGCTCGCCCCTCCTCGAGCGTCGCGATATCCGCGAAAACCTCCTTGCCGAGCTCCGTGCGGATGCGGGCGATCAGGCGCTCCACGGGCTCGCCGTTCCGCGGGCGTGCCGTCGCGTCAAGGCCGATGATGTCGGCGCCGGCTCCGGCGATCCGCGCGGCATCGCCGAAGTCGGGCGTGATGTAGACCGGGAAGCGATCGTCCCACACCTTCGAGATACCGATGATGGGAAGCGTCGTGACGGCACGGATCGCCGCGATATCCTCGACGCCGTTGGCCCGGATGCCGCTCGCGCCGCCAGCCTCCGCCGCGAGCGCCATGGCGGCCATGTGGACGGGCCCGTGCAGCGGGTTGTCGGCGCGAGCCTGGCAGGAGACGACGAGGGTTCCTTTGGGGATCGGCATGACAGGCTCCTACTTCACCGCGCCGGCGGTCATGCCCTGGATGAACTGGCGTGACAGGGCGATGTAGAGGAGCGTGATGGGCGCGGCCGCGATGGTGAGTCCCGCGAACAGCATGCCCCAGTCGGTCGTGTACTCCCCCATGAAGGTGGTGAGGCCCTGCGGCAGCGTCTTGTAGGCGTCGGTCTGGATGAACACGAGCGGAAAGAAGAAGTCGTTCCAGATCGGCACCGCGTTCTGAATGGCCGCGATGGCCATCGGCGGACGCGCCAACGGCAGCATGACGGACCACATGATGCGGGGCTCCGATGCGCCGTCGATACGGGCCGCGTCCTCCAGCTCCGCCGGGAGCGAACGCAGGAAACCCGCCATGATGAACACGGCCGACGGAAGGCCAATGGCCGTGTAGGTGACGATGAGGCTCCAGCGGCTGTCGAGCAGGTTCAGATCGCGCAGCAGGATGAAAAGCGGAATGACTGCGAGTTTCAGCGGCAGCATCAACCCGGCCAGAAAGAACAGCAGGATGAAGGTATTGGTGCGTGACTCGTAGCGTGCCACCGCATAGCCCGCCATGGTGCCGAGCACGAGGATCAGGAGGATGGAGGAGCCGGTCACGATGATCGAGTTGACGAAGTAGGTCGGCATCGCGGTTTCGCCGAGAACCTTGGCGAAGTTCCCCACCTGCGTGAAATCGGGCAGCGCGAAGGGATGCTCGAAGATCTCGCCCGTGGTCTTGAAGGCGGAGAGCACCATAACCATGACCGGATAGAGCATGATGAACGAGTTCGCGATCAGGATCACCTGCGCCAGGAAAGCGAAGGTGATCGGCTGTCGTGACGAGGATGAGTGGGCCAGGGCGGTCAAAACTGGATCTCCCGGCGGCGCAGCCATAAGGTCAACATGGACGCGAAGACGACGATGAAGAGGAAAATGAGGGTGGCGAGCGCAGAACCCAGTCCGAAATTCTGGATGCTGGCGCTCTGGTTGCCAAAGGCGGTGCGGTAGAAGACGAGGCCCAGCACGTCGGTCGAGCCGAAAGGCGAACCGTCGAGCCCCACCATTACGTAAGGAATCTCGAACCAGTTGAAGGCGCCGATGAAGAGCAGCGTGAAGAGAATGGTGGTGCTGGGCGCCACCAGCGGCCAAATGATATTCTTGAGCAGCTGCCACTCGGTCGTGCCGTCGAGCCGCGCGGCCTCGACGATCTCGGACGGGATGCGCTGCATCCCTGCGAGATAGACGAGCGTCGGGAAGCCCACGAAGTGCCAGGCGTTGGCGAGAATGAGCGCCCCGAGCGCGGTGGATGAATCGCCGAGCCAGGGCTTGGCCCATGAATCGAGGCCCACCGCATAGAGCGCCTGATTGATGATGCCGAAATTCGGATTGAGAAAGAGCTTCCAGAGAAAGCCCACGATGATCGTCGAGAGAACCACCGGCACGAATACCGCAATCCGGTGGAAGCGGAAGCCGAAGGGCTCCTTGTAGAGAAGCCACGCAAGAAAGAAGCCTCCGCCGTTCTGGATGATCATGAGCGCGACGAGCGCATAGACGTTGTGCAGGAAGGCGTTCCAGACGGTCGGCGCCATGGTGGCGCCGAAAAGCACTTCCTTGAAATTGGCCAAGCCCACGAAGTCGCCCCGCGCCAGCCCGCGCCATTCGTAGAACGCGTAGGCGAAGGCCGAGAGGATCGGGTAGACCACGAACAGCGACATGAACACGACCGGCGGGACGACGAGAAACGCCACCCAGCTGCGATGCTTCAAGGTGCGGGCCTGTTTGGGCGAGACGGGCATGGGACGAGCTCTCAGGAAAGGCGGCGGATCTGTCTCACCCGCCGCCCTCGTGTCGGAGACTTACTTCTGGAACGGCTTGTAATAGGTCGCGATGCCCTTGTTGATCTCGGCGGCGGCCTGCTCCGGCGTCTGTTGGCCCGCGAGCATCTTCTGCACGTTCGACTGCAGCAGCACCGAGCCGCTTGGTTCCTGGTAGCGGAAGCGCACGAGCATCAGGTAGGACATGGAATTCTCGGCGAGCTTCGCCACCTCCTGCGTGATCGGGTCTTCAATCTTGATGCCCTTGATCGGCGACAGGTTCTTCAAGGTGTTGGTGAACGCCGTACCGTATTCGGGCGTCGCGAGGTAGCGGATGAACTTCAGGGCCGCGTCCTTCTTCTCGCTCTTGGCGTTCACCGCATAGCCGCCGTCGTAATAGGTCGCGATGAGAGCCTGGTCTCCCTCCTTCAGGACAGGCGCCGGGAACACGCCGAGATCGAGCGTCGGGTTCTGGTTCTTGAAGTTGGCGACCTCGTAGGACCCGCCTGCGAACATGGCCGCGCGACCGGCCACGAAGAGCTGCTGCGAGGACGGATAATCGACGCCCTGGAAGTTGGGCGAGAAGTACTGGCTGACGTCCTTCAGCTTGGCGAGTGCGTTAACGAAGCGCGGATCGGTGAAGTTCGCATTGCCGGAGGCGATGTCCTCCTCGAACTGCTTGCCAAGCATGGACGACAGAAGACCGCCGACGATGGTCTCGTTCTGCCACGCGGTGGCGGTGCCGTTGGCGAACGGCGTGATGTTCTTGGCCTTGAGCGCCTGACACAGGGCCATCAGCTCATCCCAGGTCTTCGGTGGGTTCACCCCCGCATTCTGGAAGATCTTCTTGTTGTAGACGACGAGCTGCGCCTGCATGGCGAAGGGCACCGCATAGACCTTGCCGTCGGAGCGCAGCGTCTCAGCGGCGAGCGCCGCCTCGGGGAAGTTGGCGAGCTCCGGAACGTTCTGCTCGTCGAGGGCGAGCAGGTAACCGGGAGACGCGATGGTCTCAAGGTTGCCGTAGGCGCGAACCTGGATCACGTCCGGGCCTCGGCCGGCGGCCAGCGCCGTGGATAGAATGGTCTGATAGTTCTCGGGCGCATAGGTCTCGAACTTGATCGAGATGTTCGGCTCCTTCGCCTGGAACTTCTTGATGGCATCCTGGTAGAAGGCCTTGTCTTCCTGGCGCCAGCTCCAGAAGGTGAGCTCGGTCTGCTGCGCCATGGCCGCAGTGCCTGAGAACAGGAAGCTGCCAGCGGCAGCGCCCATCAGAATGCGTCGGGTCAGTTTCATCGTCGGTTCCCTCATCGTTGAAGTCCTGGAGCATCGGGCCCAAAAGCGGTTTCCACTTTTGGGGTTGATCCGATGCCCCCTTCTTAAGAGCGCATCGCTGGCGCGGAAAACCGGATCCACTCTTCCGCACGATGCGCTCGTCCTCCCACCGGCAGGCAGCCTATCGGTCCGCCTTTCGGAACTCCTTCTGGTCGCGTGTCTCGGCAGCAATCACGAGCACGGTCGCATCATCGTGCGTTTTGACACGCGGATATGCGCCCGACAGGAGATCGCTGCGCTCCAGCGCCCGTAATTCCTCTATC
>DASRWK010000326.1:0-3252 GCA_035776715.1 Microvirga sp. | reverse complement strand
AGGATGGTACGGCGCCGAAAAAGTGGATCCAGACAGAGTCCAAGGTGTTCACGCCGGAAACAGCCTCGGCCGAGTACGAGAAGCGCAAGGAACTCTACTGACCCTTGATACCATCGGCGGCGGGTCTCGATGGGCCCGCCGCCTCTCGTATTCCGTCGGAAAGGCGGTGTAGCTGTGAGCCGGCGAGGGGGTATGCAGTCATTGAACGTACGGCCTGACCTTCTGGAGATCAGTGGTCTGACGAAAGGGTTCCCTGGCGTTCAGGCGCTCGATCGCGTCCATTTCACGCTCCGGGCGGGCGAGATTCACGGTCTTCTCGGTGAGAACGGCGCCGGCAAGTCGACGCTGATCAAGGTTCTCACTGGAGTCTTCGGGCGTGATGCCGGAAGCATCCGGCTCGACGGGCAGGAGATAGAGGCGCGGGATACAGCCCACGCTCTGTCGCTCGGGATCGGTACCGTTTATCAGGAAGTCAACCTCCTCCCCAACCTTTCAGTGGCCGAAAACCTGTTCATCGGCCGCCAGCCGCACCGTTTCGGCCTTGTCCGTACTGGCGAGATGCGCCGGCGTTCCGCCGAGCTTCTTTCGACATACGGCCTCAGCATCGACGTGACCGAACCGCTCGGAAACTTTTCCGTCGCCGTCCAGCAGATCGTCGCCATCGCGCGTGCTGTGGATCTTTCCGCCAAGGTCCTGATCCTGGATGAGCCGACCGCCAGTTTGGACGCGAGTGAGGTCGAGACACTGTTCCGCATCCTCAACGATCTGAAGGCGCGCGGTATCGGAATCGTTTTCGTCACCCACTTCCTCGATCAGGTCTATGCCGTGTGCGACCGGATCACCGTCCTGCGCAACGGGCGCCTCGTAGGCTCGCGCCCCACGGCGGAACTGCCGCGCATCGAACTCGTGTCCATGATGCTGGGCCGCGAACTTGCGGCTGAGGCGCTTCATCGCAACCAACGCCCGGCCGTTACCGGCGAGCCCCTGGTGGCGTTCAAGAACTACGGTAAGCGCCGCCTCGTAGAGCCTTTCGACCTGGCTGTTCGGCCGGGCGAAGTGGTGGGCCTCGCCGGCCTTCTGGGATCGGGGCGCACCGAGACGGCCAAACTGGTTTTCGGCATCGAGCGAGCGGATACCGGGCAGGCATACGTCGATGGCAAGCCTGTGCGCATCGCATCCGCCCGGGATGCCTCCAGGCTGCGGTTCGGATTTACGCCGGAGGACCGGAAGACGGAGGGGATCGTCGCTGAATTGTCCATTCGGGAAAACATCATCCTTGCCCTGCAGGCCCAGCGTGGCTGGTTGCACCAGCTCTCCCGGCGGAGGCAGGATGAGATAGCCAACCGTTTCATCAAGCTCCTCGACATCCGAACACCCGATGCGGAAAAGCCTATCGGGCTTCTCTCGGGGGGCAATCAACAGAAGGCGCTGCTGGCCCGCTGGCTCGCGACGGAGCCGCGCTTCCTCATCCTCGACGAGCCCACCCGCGGGATCGATGTGGGCGCCCATGCCGAGATCATTCGTCTGATCGAGCGGCTCTGCGAGGATGGTCTCGCCCTGCTTGTCATCTCGTCCGAGCTGGAGGAAATCGCCTCCTATAGCGACCGGGTCGTGGTCCTGCGGGAGCGGAGGCATGTTCGCGAACTGTCGGGTGAAGACGTCAACGCGGATACGATCATGACGACGATCGCGGGTCATCAATGAGCAGCGCCATGCAAGTCAGTGCTTCTCGTATCGTTCCCAAAGGGCTGCCGCAGATTGCGGCATTCCTGGTCGTGCTTCTTGTCAATTGGCTGGTGTTTCGCGATTTCTTCGCCATACGGCTACAGGACGGTCGTCTCTTCGGAAGTCTCATCGATGTGTTCAACCGGGGGGCTCCGGTGGCGATCCTGGCGCTCGGAATGACGCTCGTAATCGCCACGCGCGGCATCGACCTTTCCGTCGGTGCCGTCATGGCGATCGCTGGAGCCGTCGCCGCCACCCTGACGGCCCAGGGATATCCGCTTCCGGTCGCGCTGGCGGCGGCTGCAGGAGTCGGGCTGATCTGTGGTTTGTGGAACGGCATTCTGGTAGCGGTGCTCGAAATACAGCCCTTCGTCGCGACCCTCATTCTCATGGTGGCGGGACGCGGCTTCGCGCAGCTCATCACGGAAGGGCAGATCATCACCTTCGTCAGCGAGGGCTTCGCGGCCATCGGCAGCGGCTCGTTCCTCATGTTGCCCATGCCGGTCGTGATCGCACTCGTGATGCTGATCGTGACCCATCTCGTGGTGCGCTACACGGCACTGGGCCTCTTCATCGAAGCCATCGGCGCGAATGTGCGTTCGAGCGCCTATGCGGGGATCGGCACGAAGGCGGTCACCATCGCGGTCTACATGTGGTGCAGCCTGTGCGCGGCGATTGCCGGACTCATCGTTACGGCCGATATCCGTGGGGCAGACGCCAACAATGCAGGTCTCTGGCTCGAACTCGATGCGATCCTGGCGGTCGTCATCGGAGGCACGTCACTGTTCGGAGGGCGCTTCAGCCTGGCGCTGTCGGTAATGGGGGCCCTGATCATCCAGGCCATGAACACGGGCATCCTGCTCAGCGGCTATCCGCCGGAATACAACCTCATCGTCAAGGCCATTGTCGTGCTGGCCGTTCTTCTAGCACAGTCGCCGGTCTTGACGGGACTTCGCGTCATCTGGAGGAGAGGCAAGGCATGATGCGCCGTCACCTGCCGGTTCTAATCACGCTCGGCGTCTTCATCGCGGGCTACTTGATCTGTCTCGCGCAGTTTCCGAGCTTCGCCTCGACGCGCGTGATCGGCAATCTGCTCACCGACAACGCCTTTCTGGGAATCGTTGCAGTCGGGATGACGTTCGTGATCCTCTCGGGCGGCATCGATCTGTCGGTCGGTTCCGTCATCGCCTTCACGGGCGTCTTCCTCGCCGTCGTGATCGAGCGGTACAACGTCAATCCCTATCTGGCCTTCCTGCTGGTCCTCGGAATTGCAGCCCTCTTCGGCGCGGGCATGGGGCTTCTGATCCACATCTTCGAGATCCCGGCCTTCATCGTCACCCTGGCCGGAATGTTCCTGGCTCGCGGCATGTGCTTCGTTCTGACGACGGATTCCATTCCCATCAATGCGTCGATCTATGCTCAGGTCACTGACATCGCATTTCCGCTGCCTGGAGGAGGGCGCTTGACCTTCGTGGCGATCGTGATGCTGCTGGTCTTTGCCGTGGGGATTGTGCTGGCACACTTCAC
>DASRWK010000325.1:0-2732 GCA_035776715.1 Microvirga sp. | reverse complement strand
CGTCCCTGACAAGCCCTGCTTGGCGGGGCCGGCGAGCGGTTCGGGTCCGCCTGATTCAGGCCGGCATGGTTCAGGCCTGCGTCGAGCGCGCAACAGCGGGAAAGAGAGGCACGATCCGGCCGTGCGGATCGCGCCCCGATGAATGGCATGAAGGCTGACCCCATCCACGCCGAGGCGGCGACAGACGATCCGCCTGTTCCTCGCGGCATCCTGGCGCGGCTGAAGCATCTCGGCCGCATGCTCTCGCAGCGGGCCTCGTCGAGCCTGACGCGGCGTATCGTGGTGCTCAATCTCGCCGGCCTCGTGGCCCTGCTCGTGGGCTTTCTCTACCTCAACCAGTTCCGCGAAGGCCTCATCGAGGCACGGGTGCAAAGCCTGCTCACCCAGGGGGAGATCATCGCCGGCGCCATCGCCAGCTCCGCGACGGTGGAGACCAACACCATCACCCTCGATCCCGACCAGCTCCTGCAGATGCAGGCCGGTGAGACCGAGCGTTTGCACGACGAGGGCCTCTCCTCGCTGGAATTCTCCATCAATCCGGAACGGGTGGCGCCCCTGTTGCGGCGTCTCGTGACGCCCACGCAGACCCGCGCGCGCATCTTCGACCGGGACGGACTGCTTCTGCTCGACTCACGCAATTTCTACTCCCGTGGCGACATCCTGCGCATGGATCTGCCGCCGGTCGGGAATGTGGAAGACACAGCAAGCTTCATCGAGCGCACCTGGAACAGCATCCGCAAGATGTTCCGGCGCACGAAGCGGCCCGTGCAGGGGGAGGCGGGCCCCGTCAACGGAAAGACCCTGCCGGAGGTTCAGCGGGCCTTTGCGGGCCAGCAATCGAGCGTGGTGCGCGTGAACACTCGCGGCGAAACCATCGTGTCCGTGGCGGTTCCGGTCCAGCGCTTCCGCACCGTCCAGGGCGTGCTGCTGCTCTCCACCCAGGAGGGCGACATCGACGCCATCATCGCCTCCGAGCGCTTCGCCCTGCTCCAGGTCTTCCTGGTGGCGGCGGTGGTCATGATCGTTCTCTCGCTTTTCCTGGCAGGTGCGATCGCTGGCCCCGTCCGCCGTCTCGCGGAGGCGGCAGAGCGTGTTCGCTGGGGAACCAAGTCCCGCCAGGAGATCCCGGACTTCACCAATCGCTCCGACGAGATCGGGCATCTCTCCGGTGCGCTGCGCGACATGACGAAGGCGCTCTACAACCGCATCGACGCCATCGAGAGCTTCGCAGCGGATGTGGCGCATGAGCTGAAAAACCCCCTCACCTCGCTTCGCAGCGCCGTGGAGACATTGCCACTTGCCCGCAGCGACGAATCCCGCGGGCGGCTCATGTCGATCATTCAGCACGACGTGCGGCGCCTCGACCGCCTCATCAGCGACATTTCCGACGCCTCGCGCCTCGACGCGGAACTGGCCCGCGCCGATGCGGAGCCGGTCGACCTGGCGCGCCTGCTCGAGGCCGTGGTGGCGGTGGCCAACGAGCGCCGGCAGGAGCACGATCCGCTGATCGAGCTCGCCATCGAGAACCATGCGCGCGGCCGCGATGCCTTCATGGTGCTGGGTCACGACAGCCGCCTCGGACAGGTGTTCAACAACCTCATCGACAATGCCCGCTCCTTCTCGCCGCCCGATACTCCGGTGCGCGTGATGCTGCGGCGGCGCAAGAACGAGGTCGAGATCTTGGTGGAGGACAGCGGCCCCGGCATCGAGCCGGACGCCCTGGACCGGATCTTCGAGCGCTTCTACACGGATCGTCCTGAACAGGGTTTCGGACAGAATTCGGGCTTGGGCCTGTCCATCTCGCGCCAGATAGTTGAGGCCCACCGCGGCACGATTCGCGCCGAGAACCGCCTCGGCCCGCCCGGCGAAACCGGCGAGCCGACACGCCTGGGCGCCCGTTTCGTCATCCGCCTGCCCATCGCGGGAGGCCCGAAGGGCCGGAAGGATCAGGGCAAGAAAGAGAACGAGAAGCGGGAACAGACGAGTAAGACCCAAGGAGATAAAACCCCTTGAGCGCGCCTGAAACCGTCCACGCGTCCTGTGTCGTCATCGGAGAGGCCGGCGTCCTGATCCGGGGACGCTCGGGCTCCGGCAAATCGACGCTGGCGCGGGAATTGGTGCTTCACGCGATCCAGACCGGCCGGTTCGGCTGCCTCGTGGGCGACGACAGGACCTGCCTCCGGGTCGCGCATGGACGTCTTCTGGGAAGCCCCGTGGAGCCCCTTGCCGGGCACCTGGAGATCCATGGCCTCGGCATCACGCGCCAGCCCTACGAGCCCGCCGTCGTGATCCGCCTCGTGATCGATCTGAGCGAAGACCCGCCGCGCTTCCCCGAGGCCGGGGATGATAATATCGTTCTGTGCGGCGTCATGATCCCTCGCATCCGCATGCGGGCCGGGGCAAGCTTCGCGAGCATCGCCTTAGGGCGCCTGAGTGGTGTTTGCGACACGGTCATGACACTGTGATGAACTTTTCCTCTCAATGCTCTTGCGCTTGGCTTCGCGGTGCACAAAATAGCGGCTCCGCTCTCGGAGCGTTCGGACCTGGAACATTATGATTGGAATGGTGCTCGTCACCCACGGGCAGCTCGCGACGGAATTCAAAGCCGCGCTTGAGCATGTCGTGGGCCCCCAAGAGCAGCTTGAGACGATCACGATCGGCCCCGACGACGACATGGAGACACGGCGCAAGGATATCATGGCCGCCGTGTGCCGGGTCAATTCGGGCCAGGG
>DASRWK010000324.1:0-2061 GCA_035776715.1 Microvirga sp. | reverse complement strand
TGATCTTAGGCCAGATCCTCATCGCGGGTCAGGGCCAGAACCCCGCCCGCCAGGCCGCCATGGCGGCGGGCATCCCGCAGGAGAAGACCGCGTGGGGCCTCAACCAGCTCTGCGGCTCGGGCCTGCGCACGGTCGCCATCGGCATGCAGCAGATCGCCAGCGGCGACGCCGGCATCATCGTGGCGGGCGGCCAGGAATCCATGTCGCTCGCTCCCCATGCCGCGCACATGCGCTCGGGCACGAAGATGGGCGATTTCAAACTCATGGACACCATGCTGAAGGACGGGCTCATGGACGCCTTCCACGGCTACCACATGGGCAACACCGCCGAGAACGTGGCCCAGCGCTGGCAGCTGACCCGCGAGGAGCAGGACCAGTTCGCCACCGCCTCCCAGAACAAGGCCGAGGCCGCGCAGAAGGAAGGCCGCTTCAAGGACGAGATCACGCCCGTCACGATCTCCACCCGAAAGGGCGACATCGTGGTGGAGCAGGACGAGTACATCCGCGCAGGCACCACCGTCGAGGCGCTCGCCAAGCTGAGGCCCGCCTTCTCGAAGGACGGCACCGTGACCGCCGGCAACGCGTCGGGCATCAATGACGGCGCCGCCGCCGTCGTGCTCATGACGGAAGCGGAAGCGCAGAGGCGCGGCCTGACCCCGCTCGCCCGCATCGCCTCCTGGGCCACCGCCGGCGTCGACCCGGCCATCATGGGCACGGGTCCGATCCCGGCGTCCCGCAAGGCCCTCGAAAAGGCCGGCTGGAAGGTTCAGGACCTCGAACTCGTGGAAGCCAACGAGGCCTTCGCGGCCCAGGCTCTCGCGGTCAACAAGGACATGGGCTGGGACCCCTCCATCGTGAACGTGAACGGCGGCGCCATCGCCATCGGGCACCCGATCGGCGCCTCCGGCGCGCGCGTCCTCGTGACCCTGCTGCACGAGATGGGCCGCCGCAACGCCAAGAAGGGCCTCGCCACCCTCTGCATCGGCGGCGGCATGGGCGTCGCCATGTGCCTGGAGCGGTAAGAGAAACATCACGGCCGGCGGCGTTGCGCCGCCGCCCCGGCATTCAAGAACGGCTTGCGTTTCCTCGAAAGCGCAAGCCGTTTTCATGTGTCTCAAAAGGCTTAAGGGAAATATCGGACCTACACCGTGCCAGGTCGCGCCACATGTATTAAGCTGATCGCGGAGGAACCAACCCCATCGCATCAACGGATTCGCAGAGATCCGCGAGGAACGGCTTGAGGAAGGAAAAAGCATGGCGCGCGTTGCATTGGTCACCGGAGGCACTCGCGGCATCGGCGCTGCGATTTCGACGGCCTTGAAGCAGGCCGGGTACAGGGTCGCGGCGAATTATGCCGGCAACGACGAGGCGGCGAACAGGTTCAAATCCGAGACGGACATCCCCGTCTTCAAATTCGACGTGTCCGACCCGGCTTCCTGCGAAACGGGCATCCGGGCGGTGGAGGCCGAGCTCGGCCCCGTCGACATCCTGGTCAACAATGCGGGCATCACCCGCGACGGCATGTTCCACAAGATGACCTTCGATCAGTGGTCCGCCGTGATCCGCACCAATCTCGACTCCATGTTCACCTGCACGCGCCCCGTGATCGAGGGCATGCGCGAACGGGGCTTCGGGCGCATCATCATCATCTCCTCCATCAATGGCCAGAAGGGCCAGATGGGACAGGCGAACTATTCCGCCGCGAAAGCCGGCGTGATCGGCTTCGCGAAGGCCCTGGCCCTCGAGAACGCCAACAAGGGCGTCACCGTCAACGTGATCGCCCCCGGCTACATCGCCACCGAGATGGTCAAGGCCGTGCCGGAAGAGGTCCTGAAATCCAAGATCCTGCCCCTCATTCCCGTCGGCCGCCTCGGCGAGGCGGAAGAGGTCGCGCGCGGCGTGCTGTTCCTCGCGAGCGACGAGGCGGGCTTCGTGACCGGCTCGACCCTGAGCCTCAACGGCGGCCAGTACATGGCTTGATGCCTGGCCTGGCGAAAAGGCGCGCTCCCGGGCACCGGCCCGTGCCCGGGATCGCCCATGCACATCACAGGTTCGCAGACG
>DASRWK010000323.1:0-2624 GCA_035776715.1 Microvirga sp. | reverse complement strand
CGGCCGGCTTCTCCTCGCCGGTCAGGCCCAGCTGCTCCAGCAGGTAGCGCGCCCGGTAGGGGTCGTCGCCCGGGCCGAGCCCCGATTCCACATAGGCCAGCGTGTCGGGATAGGCGCTCAGGTCCGGCTCCTGCGCCAGGTAACGCACCGTCGCGCCCGGCTGCACGAAGCGCTTGCCGCCGTCGGCCTCGATCAGCCCTGCGGCAATTTTGAGCAGGGTGGATTTGCCCGAGCCGTTGCGGCCGACGAGGCACGCGCGCTCGCCGGGGGAAACGGACAGTTCCGCGCTCTCGATCAAGGGCGTGCCGCCGAAGGTGAGAGCAATGTCCTGAAGGTGGAGGAGAGGAGGAAGCGCCATCCCTGCTCCCCTGACACCTCTTGCCTGAGGATGCAAGGTCGCTTGTGTTGTTACGGGGTGGACGCTCAACGATCTTTATGGTCCCTTGCTCTTCTCTAGCTGGGCCCCTGCATGACTCTGACGAGACGTTTGCTCCTCTTGGCGCTGATCTCCGTTCTGCCGGCGATCGTCATCTGGGCCTTCACGGAAGTTTCGCTGAGGCGCGCCCGAGAGGCCGAAGTCAACGAACTCGTCATTCGCCAAGCGCGGCTGGCGGCTTCGGAGATCGACCACATCTTCGACGGCATTCACAGCCTTCTTCTGGCGATGGACGAAGCGCCGTCCATCCGGACGTTCGACAGGCCGGCCTGCAACGCCTACCTGCGCTCCGTGCACCAGAAGGTCCCGCATGTCGTCGCATTCGTGGTGCTCGACCTCCAGGGGGCCGTTCGCTGCAACGACAGAGGCTTCATCAACACCGACCTGCGCTTCAGGGACCGCCCCTATTTCCAGGACAGCATTGCCAGGGAAGCTTTCTCCATCGGCACATACACGGCGGAGTTCACGGAGGCCGGGCTCGGTGCCTATTCCATCATCCCCCTGTCGCTTCCGATCTGGGGCTACGATGGAAAGATCATCGGCGTCATCGCTGCGGCGATGGATCTCAAATGGCTCGACCGGGAGCTCAAGGAGCGCGTCATACCCGAGGGAGGCTCGCTCACCGTGGCCGACCGGAACGGCGTCATCATCTCGCGAGAACCGTTTCCGGAGAGGTTCATCGGCACCAGAATCCCGGATGCGTTCTCGGATCTCCTGACGGCCCGAAGCCCCGGCAGTTTCACCGCGGACAGCCAGGACGGCACGAACAGGATCTTCGGCTACATTCCCGCGAACGCCTCGCCGGTCCAGAACATCTACGTGAGTGCGGGCCTTTCCACGACGGTTGCGTTCGCGACCATCAACGAGGCGGCCAGGCGCGGCTTCATGCTGATCGCGGCGGCGCTGATCCTCGCCCTGTCGCTTTCATGGCTGGCGAGTCGTGCCTTCATTACGAAACCGTTCGAGATCATGACGAACGCCGTCAGGGATTGGCGGCGCGGCGATTATCAGGCTCGCATCGACCTGCCGAAGAATTCGGGGGAGTTCGGCATTCTCGCAAGGGCGTTCAACGATCTCATGGACGATGTCGCCGAGCGGCAGGAGGCGCTGAAGGCCAGCGAGGAGCGGGCCCGGCTGGCGCTCGAGGCCGGTCATATGGGAACCTGGTGGTACGATCACCGGAAGCAGATCGGCGGATGGTCGAGTCAGGCCGCCCTCCTCATGGGCTACCCGGCCTCGCACACGACCACCTCGGTCGACGAGTGGAAGTCGCTCCTCCACCCCGACGACGCGCCGAGGGCCATCGCCAGGATCCGCGAAGCGTTTCTCGGCAGCGGCGCATACGAGGACGAGTACAGGGTGCGGCGGCCCGACGGACGCATCCGCTGGATCAGCTCGAAAGGCCAGGTTTCCTACGACACGCAACGCAGGCCCGTGTTCTTCGTCGGCATCTTTCAGGACATCACCGAGCGCAAGCAGGTCGACGAGCAGCAGCGCTTCTTCCTCGACGAGCTGAACCACCGGGTGAAGAACACGCTGGCCACCGTCCAATCCATCGCCGCGCAGACCCTGCGCTCCTCCAAAAGCGCTGCGCAGTTCAAGGAGGCCTTCGAAGGGCGGCTGCTCGCCCTGTCGATGACCCACAACCTGCTGACCCTGACGTCCTGGCGCGACGCCGATCTGCATGACATCGCGGAACAGGAGCTCGCCCCCTACAAGCGCGAGGCCGACGAAAGGGTCGTCATCGAGGGGCCGAGGGTGAATCTGCCGCCGCGCTATGCCATCAATCTCGGACTCGTCCTGCACGAGCTGGTCACGAATGCCGCGAAATACGGTGCTCTCTCCGTTCCCACGGGGCGGCTCGATCTGTCGTGGACGATTACCCGATCCGGAGATCAAACGGCACATCTGCGCATCCTGTGGCGGGAATCCGGAGGTCCGCCCGTGGAGCCGCCCAAGCGCCAGGGTTTCGGATCACGCCTGATCCGCCGCAGCATCGAGGGCGAGCTGGATGGCGCCCTGGCCATCCATTTCGGTGGACCGGGCGTTTCCTACGACATGTCCATTCCGCTGCCGTAGCGGGTCTATCGCAGGAGGAAGGACAGCATGCGCTCCATGCGGCCGCCATAGGGCGGCTTCGTCATGCCGGCACCGTTGATGCGGGCCTGGTAGAACACGGAGCGGGCAT
>DASRWK010000322.1:0-2962 GCA_035776715.1 Microvirga sp. | reverse complement strand
ATGCCCAGAACCCGCTGCTCGTCTCCGTCCGCTCCGGCGCCCGCGCCCTCTATTTATACCAGAACGGGGCCGACACCCTGTTCCGCATCCATGGCACGAACGAGCCCTGGAGCATCGGCGAGGCAGTCTCCTCCGGCTGCGTGCGCATGCTGAACGAGGACATCGTGGACCTCTACGAGCGGGTCCCGGTCGGCGCCACGGTCTATGTGAAGCGCAACGGGCGCTATCGGGCGTGACCTGACGATCCTGAAGACAACGGCCGGGCATGTCCCGGCCTTTTTGTATCTCTTCGTCGTCATGCCCAGCCCCCTGTGCCGGGCACCTACGTCTTGGTACGATGCGACGCCGAGGGGCGTGACTGGCCGGGTCCGGCCCGGCCAAGCGGGGAGTTGGGTGCCTCATCCTCGAAGGGATATCTTGTCTGCTCGTTCTGCAACAAAGGAACCTTGGCTGTTCAGCTTGCGTTTGGGAACCAGATGCTTCAAGCCAGGATCAGAGCTGCAGCAGGGCGTTTCAAGAGCCAAGGGATTAAGCGATGACGCAGTGGGTATACACCTTCGGTGACGGCAAGGCCGAGGGCCAGGCGGGAATGAAGAACCTGCTCGGCGGCAAGGGGGCGAACCTCGCCGAGATGTCCAATCTGGGGCTCCCGGTTCCTCCGGGCTTCACCATCACCACGGAAGTCTGCACCTACTATTACGACCATGGCCGCTCCTATCCGCAGGAGCTTAAAGAACAGGTCGGGAACGCTCTTGAGTTCGTGGGACGGCTGACGGGCCGTACCTTCGGCGATGCCCAGAACCCGCTGCTCGTCTCCGTCCGCTCCGGCGCCCGCGCCTCGATGCCCGGCATGATGGATACGGTGCTCAACCTCGGCCTCAACGACGTGACCGTCGAAGCGCTCGCCGAGGGCGCCGGCGACGAGCGCTTCGCCTACGATTCCTACCGCCGCTTCATCACCATGTATTCCAACGTGGTGCTGGGGCTCGGACACCACCATTTCGAGGAAGTGCTCGACGAGTTCAAGGACCGCAAGGGCTACACCCTCGATACGGATCTGTCTGCCGACGACTGGAAGAGCCTGATCCCGCGCTACAAGGCGCTGGTCGAGAAGGAGCTCGGCAAGCCATTCCCGCAGGAGCCTCAGGAGCAGCTCTGGGGCGCCATCGGGGCCGTGTTCGGCTCCTGGATGAACAGCCGCGCCATCAAGTACCGGGAGCTGCACTCCATCCCGGCGAGCTGGGGCACGGCCGTCAACGTGCAGGCCATGGTGTTCGGCAACATGGGCGAGACCTCCGCCACCGGCGTCGCCTTCACCCGCAACCCCTCCACCGGCGAGAAGCAGCTCTACGGCGAGTTCCTCATCAATGCGCAGGGCGAGGACGTGGTGGCGGGCATCCGCACCCCTCAGGACATCACGGAAGCCGCGCGCATCGCCTCGGGCTCCGACAAGCCCTCCATGGAAAAGGCGATGCCGCAGGCCTATGCCGAGCTGGTGCGCATCTACGGCATTCTCGAGAAGCACTACCGTGACATGCAGGACATGGAATTCACGGTGGAGAAGGGCAAGCTCTGGATGCTCCAGACCCGCAACGGCAAGCGCACGGCGAAAGCGGCGCTCCGCATCGCGGTGGAGCTGGCATCCGAGGGCCTGATCACCCAGGAGGAGGCGATCACCCGCGTCGAGCCCGCGGCGCTCGACCAGCTCCTGCACCCGACCATTGACCCGAAGGCCGAGCGCAAGATCCTCGCATCGGGCCTGCCCGCCTCGCCGGGCGCGGCCTCGGGCGAGATCGTGTTCAACTCGGATGACGCGGAAGCCGCCAAGAAGGCGGGCCGCAAGGTCATTCTCGTGCGCGTCGAGACCTCGCCGGAGGACATCCACGGCATGCATGCGGCCGAGGGCATTCTCACCACGCGCGGCGGCATGACCTCGCATGCGGCGGTGGTCGCGCGCGGCATGGGCAAGCCCTGCGTGTCCGGCGCGGGCTCGATCCGCGTGGACTATCAGAAGCAGACCATGACCGTCGCCGGTCAGACGCTGAGCAAGGGCGACGTCGTCACCATCGACGGCTCGAACGGCCAGGTGCTGCTGGGCCAGGTGCAGATGCTGGAGCCCGAACTCTCCGGCGAGTTCGCCACCCTGATGGGCTGGGCCGATCAGGTGCGCCGCATGAAGGTGCGCGCCAATGCGGAGACGCCGCTCGACGCCAAGACCGCCCGCACCTTCGGCGCGGAGGGCATCGGGCTTTGCCGCACGGAGCACATGTTCTTCGAGGGCGACCGCATCGTGGCGGTGCGCGAGATGATTCTCTCCGACGACGAGGCGGGCCGCCGCGCGGCCCTCGCGAAGCTGCTGCCGATGCAGCGCAAGGACTTCGTCGAGCTGTTCACGATCATGAGCGGCCTGCCGGTCACGATCCGCCTGCTCGATCCGCCGCTGCACGAGTTCCTGCCGCACTCGGAAGAGGAGATGGAGGAAGTGGCGAAGGCGATGAACGCTTCGGTCGACAAGCTGAAGCATCGCGCCCGCGAGCTGCACGAGTTCAACCCGATGCTCGGCTTCCGCGGCTGCCGCCTCGCGGTGGCCTACCCCGAGATCGCCGAGATGCAGGCGCGCGCCATCTTCGAAGCCGCGGTGGAGGCCGGGCGCGGCACGGGCGAGCCCGTCGTGCCGGAGATCATGGTGCCGCTCGTCATGACGAAGCCGGAGCTCGACCTCGTGAAGGAGCGCATCGTCGCCATGGCGGAGGCGGTCGCCGAGGAAACCGGCGTGAGGGTCGAGTATCAGGTCGGCACGATGATCGAGCTGCCGCGCGCGGCTTTGCGTGCGGGAGAGATCGCGGAGTCGGCGGAGTTCTTCTCCTTCGGCACCAACGACCTCACGCAGACGACGCTCGGCATCTCGCGCGACGATGCGGCGTCGTTCCTTGGTGCGTATACGCAGAAGGGCCTGCTGCCC
>DASRWK010000321.1:0-3150 GCA_035776715.1 Microvirga sp. | reverse complement strand
TGGCCCGTCACGGTGACGGCCAGCATCCCTGTGGCCGCCGCCTTGGCCTCCTGGACGAAGGGACTTTACTGGAGCGCTGGAATTGCCGCCATCATCCTGGTGGCGTTCGGCTGGCTGACATGGCTCGGCATCCGGCTCAGCGAGCAGACTGAAAAGACGCAGCAACAGCTTCGGACCGTCAACGACGAGCTGGCCCAGGCGCTTGCCGACAAGGTCACGCTGCTGCAGGAGATCCATCACCGCGTGAAGAACAACCTGCAGATCACATCGAGCCTCCTGCAGATGCAGGCGCGCCGATTTTCCGACGAAAGTGTGAAAGCCGCCTTCCGCGAAACCCAGGACCGCCTGCAATCCGTCGGATTGATCCACGATCTTCTCTACCGGAAGGAAACCGGCGGCACGATCAATCTGCAGAATTATCTCAGCCGCCTCGTGGACGAGATCTCATCGACCTACGGCGCAAGAACCCGGGGCATCGCGGTAGAGCTCGATGCAGAGCCGATCGCCGTGGACCTCGAACGCGCAGCCCCGCTCGCACTCGCGATCACGGAGGCGATCACCAATGCCTTCAAGCACGCTTTCGAACCAGGCCAAGCTGGACGGATTCAGGTGCGCGCACGGCGCCTCGACGGTCAGATGGAGATCGTGGTGCGCGACAACGGCAAGGGCGTACCGGACGCAATGGAGAACACCTCTTCGCTCGGCATGAAGCTGATCCGCGCCTTTGCGGTCCAGCTCGGCGGCAGCTTCACGCTGGAGAACGATGAGGGCGCGGTCTACCGGCTCGTGATCCCGGGCTGAAGCAGCAGCCCGTATGCTAGAACGCCGTGCGCTGGCGAATGGCGGCGGAGAGCGTACCCTCGTCGAGGTAATCGAGTTCCCCGCCGACCGGCACGCCATGGGCGAGTTTTGTCACTTTCACGGGCAGATGGCCGAGAAGCTCGGTGATGTAGTGCGCCGTGGTCTGCCCATCGACGGTGGCGTTGAGGGCGAGGATCACCTCGGCCACGCCCGGCTCGGATGCGCGCGCGACCAGACGGTCGAGGTTCAGATGCTCGGGACGCACGCCGTCGAGGGGCGAGAGAACGCCACCCAGCACATGGTATCTCGCATTCACCGCTCCGGACCGCTCGAGCGCCCAGAGATCGGACACATCCTCCACCACCACGAGGATCGACGGATCGCGCTTGGGATCACGGCAGATGGTGCAGGGATCGGAGGTATCCACGTTGCCGCAGGCCGAGCACACGACGATCCGCTCCTTGGCGATGCGCATCGCATCGCTCAAGGGGTTGAGCAGCGTGTCCCGCTTCTTGATGAGATGGAGGGCGGCACGGCGCGCCGAGCGCGGGCCGAGACCCGGCAGACGCGCGAGCAACTGGATCAGGCGCTCGATCTCGGGTCCGGCAACGTGCTGGGCCATTCAAGAACCTCAGAACAGCTTCAGGCCGGGCGGGAGCGGAAGGCCTTTCGTCAGACTTTCCATACGCTCCTGCGCGGCGCGATCCGCCTTAGCCCGCGCGTCGTTCATGGCGGCGACGACGAGATCCTCCAGGATCTCCTTCTCGTCTGGATTCATGAGCGAGGGATCAATGCTGATGGCCTTGAGGTGGCCCTTTCCCGAAACCTTCACGGTGACGACACCGCCGCCGGCCGAGCCCTCGACCTCCAGATTGTCGAGCTCGGCCTGAGCGTCCTGCAGCTTCTGCTGCATCGCCTGAGCCTGTTTCATCAGTCCCATGATGTCCTTCATGACCGCGCTCCTTGATTATCAAAACAGATCGTCGTCGGCTTCCGCCTCATGCGCCGCCAGCGCATCGGCCTCCCCTAAGATTTCCGTCTCCGCATCCTCTCCCGTCTTCTCCGCGCGCTCGATCACGTTGACGATCTGCGCGCCTGGGAACTTGGAGAGAACCGCCTGCACGAGCGGGTGGCTGGCCGCTCCTTCCTTGCGCTCGCGCTCGGCCGCCACGGCCTGCTCGCGCAATGTGGGCGCGCCTTCCTCGGAGGAGAGCGACACCATCCAGCGCTCGCCGGTCCATTGCTGGAGCGCGCGTGCCAGATCGTTGGCAATGGTGCGGCTGCCGTTTTCGGCGAGGCTGAGTTCAATGTGGCCTTCCTGGAAGCGCACCAGACGAACGTCGCGCTCCAGGGCCGCCTTCAGCACGATCTCGCGCCTCTCGCCGGCGAGCGCCACCACATCCTCGAACCGGCGAAGACGCATGGTCGGTTCGGCCGGTGCGGCTTGCGGCCGGGGCTGAGGCTGAGGCTGTGAAGTCGCCAGCGCCATGTTGCCGGAGGTGGACGGCCCGCCGGACGGTCTGGCAGGCGCAGAGCCGCCCGGGGCGAGCGACGCGCCGTCCTTCAGCGCACGCAGGGCCTCGTCGGGCGTCGGCAGGTCGGCCGCGTAGGCCAAGCGCACGAGCACCATCTCGGCCGCGGCGACCGGGCGGCTGGAGGACTGAACTTCGGGAATGCCCTTCAGCAGCATTTGCCACGTCCGCGAGAGCGTGCGCACGGAGAGCTTCTGCGCATAATCGAGACCGCGGGTCCGCTCAATTTCGGAAAGAGCCGGATCCTTCGCGGCTTCGGGGATCAGCTTGAGGCGCGTGACCACATGCGAGAAGGCCGCGAGATCCGACAGGATCACCGCCGGGTCGGCGCCCGCATCATACTGGGACCGTAGCCCCGCGAAGGCCGCGGGAACGTCGCCGCGCATCACGGCTTCGAACAGGTCGATGACCTGGGTGCGGTCGGCAAGCCCCAGCATGTCGCGTACGGTATCGGGAGTCACGATTCCTGCGCCGTGGGCAATCGCCTGGTCGAGCAGCGAAAGCGAGTCGCGCACCGACCCTTCCGCCGCGCGGGCGACGGCGGCCAGGGCCTCCTGCTCAGCCCTGACGCCCTCGGAAGCGCAGATCCGGGCGAGGTGACCCACGAGCTTGTCCGCCTCGACGCGGCGCAGATCGAAGCGCTGGCAACGGGACAGAATGGTGACGGGGACCTTCCGGATCTCGGTGGTGGCGAAGATGAACTTCGCGTGCGGCGGCGGTTCCTCCAGTGTCTTCAGGAAGGCGTTGAACGCCTTCTCCGAGAGCATGTGGACCTCGTCGATGATGTAGACCTTGTAGCGGGCCGAGACCGGCGAAT
>DASRWK010000320.1:0-4630 GCA_035776715.1 Microvirga sp. | reverse complement strand
GAGCGTCTGGCCGCGCGCGCCATCGAGCTGTCCTTCAACGCGGGCAACGATGCCATTGGCGGTTCGCTGAAGACGCTCGTCAAGCATGCGGACGAAGCCTTCGAGCTGCTGCGACTCGCGCTGGCGGAACCGCGCTTCGATCAGGATGCCATCGAACGCGTGCGCGCTCAGACCATCGCGGGCCTGCGCTATCAGCAGAACGATCCCGGCGTCCTGGCCACACGCCGCTTCTTCGAGGAGGGTTTCTCCGGTCATCCCTACGGCCGCCCGACCTCGGGCACGCCCGAGAGCGTGGCCGCCGTCACCCGTGACGATCTCGTCGCCATGCATCGCGCCATGATCGCGCGCGGTCGCGTGAAGATCGCCGTGGTCGGCGCCATCTCGGCCGACAATCTGTCGGTGCTTCTCGACGAGGTCTTCGGTTCGCTGCCCGAGGCGAAGCCGCTCCCCGTCATCGAGATGGTGGCGCTGCAGAAGATCGGCTCGCGCATCGTCGTCGATCTCGACGTGCCGCAATCCGTCATCCGCTTCGGCACGCAGGGCGTCACGTGGCGCGATCCCGGATTCATCCCGGCCTATGTGCTCAATCATATCTTCGGCGGCGGCTCCTTCACCTCGCGTCTCTTCCAGGAGGTGCGCGAGAAGCGCGGCCTCGCCTACAGCGTGGGCACCTCCCTGGTGAGCTATCGCGCCGCCGCCATGACCTGGGGCTACACCGCCACCAAGAACGAGCGGGTGGTGGAGTGCCTCGACGTGATCGCCAGCGAGATGGCGCGCCTCAAGGAAGAGGGCCCCTCCGACGAGGAACTGCAGAAGGCGAAGGACTACCTTATCGGTTCCTACGCGCTCGGCTTCGACACCTCGACCAAGATCGCGCACACCCTGGCGCAGATCGCGTTCGAAGGACTCGGAATCGACTATATCGGCCGTCGCAACGCCTTGGTGGCCGCCGTCACGCAGGCCGACATCCGCAAGGCCGCGGCGCGCGTCTTCGACGGCGGCAGGATGCTGACCGTCATCGCAGGACGGCCGACGGGACTCTAACCTTACCCGAGCCGCACACGAGAAGAGGGAGCCCGTGGGCTCCCTTTTCGCATCGGGATCCGGTCAGGACTCTTATCCTGTGCCCTAGCCGCCATGCCGTCTGTGCCCTAAAGTTCGTCCATCTTCATGGAACGAGTCGGAGTACCCGCATGGCCTTACAGCAACTGATCGATCTCGCCCTGGAATCCAACATCGGGGAGGGCGGTCTTTCGCAGCGGGCGTTCGAGACGTCCCTGGAGGCTGTGAGCGAGGCCATGAAGCAGCTTTCGGACGACGATGCGTCCGGTCGCCTGCCGCTGCTCCACATGCCGCGCACCACGGCCGACCTGGCCTCCGTCAGGGAGGCGGCCGCCTGGCTGCGCCTCGATGCGACGGATGTGGTGTTTCTCGGCACCGGCGGATCGAGCCTGGGCGGGCAGACCCTGGCTCAGCTGAAGGACTATGCCGTGCCTGGGGCCGGCCGCTTCACCGAGAGCCCGCGCGTTCACTTCCTCGACAATCTCGACCCCGTCACCTTCGATCATGTGCTGCACAAGCTGCCGCTGTCGTCGACGCGCTTCGTGGCGATCTCCAAGTCCGGCGGCACGGGCGAGACCCTGATGCAGACGATCGCGGTGCTGTCCGCCCTCCACAAGGCGGGCCTGAAGGCTTTGCCCAAGGACATGTTCCTCGGCCTGTCCGAGCCGCGCAAGGATGGCGGCAGGAACGCCCTTCGCGACCTTCTGGAGCCCGAGGGCGTGCGCTTCCTGGAGCATCACACGGGCATCGGCGGGCGCTATTCCGTTCTCACCAATGTGGGCCTTCTGCCCGCAGCGGTTCTGGGCCTCGACATCGCGGCCATCCGCCAGGGGGCGGCGGAGGCTTACAATCCCCTCCGCAACGGCGGTGCTGCCGCCGATGCGCCGGCCGCCCTCGGCGCCGCGCTCAATGTGGCTGCCGCCAAGGAGGGCAAGGGCATCGCCGTCACCATGGCCTATGCGGATCGCCTGGAGCGATTCACCCGCTGGTGGGTGCAGCTCTGGGCCGAGAGCATCGGCAAGGACGGCAAGGGCACCCAGCCCGTGGCCGCCATCGGCCCGGTCGATCAGCACAGCCAGCTCCAGCTCTATCTCGCAGGCCCCAACGACAAGCTCTTCACGGTGCTGACCACCGGCGTGGCGGGCCAGGGGCCGCTCATGGACGAGAAGCTCGCCAAACGCGCAGGCGAGGCGGCCTTCGGAGGAAAGCGCATCGGCGATCTGGTGGCGGCGCAGGGCCGCGCCACAGCCGACACGCTGGCCAGGAACGGCCGCCCGACCCGGCGCAGCCATGTCGAGAAGCTCGACGAGCGCGCCGTGGGCGAATTGCTGATGCACTTCATGCTGGAGACCATCCTCACCGGCTATGCGCTCGGCGTCGATCCGTTCGACCAGCCGGCCGTGGAAGAGGGAAAGATCCTCGCCAAGCAATATCTGGCGCAGGGATAGCGGGCCTCTCTTCCTTGTCATCGCCGGCCTCGTGCCGGTGATCTCGGTTCACGGGGCGTGGCGTCCCTTCCAACGGGATGGCCGGGACAGTCCCGGCCAGGACGGTTGAAGCACTGCGATACGGAGCGAATCGGCAGGGGAATAACGTCGCGGCTGCTGGCAGGGGCATTGCCCAGCCTCTATCTTCATAAGTCCCGAATCCCTCGAACGAGAAAGCGCCTCATGCTCGTCCGCCGTCTCGATCCCATTCTCGTCGACCGCATTGCCGCGGGCGAGGTCGTCGAGCGCCCGGCGGCGGCCGTGAAGGAGCTCGTCGAGAACGCGGTCGATGCGGGCGCAGGCTCCATCGAGATCACCGTGGAAGCGGGCGGTCGACGTCTGATCCGCATCGTCGATGACGGGCACGGCATGACGCCGGAGGATCTGGAGCTCGCCGTCGAGCGCCACGCCACCTCCAAGCTGCCCGATGGCGATCTGTTTTCCATCAGCACGCTCGGTTTCCGCGGCGAGGCCCTCCCGTCCATCGGCGCGGTGGCGCGCCTTGCGATCACGACGCGCACGATGGGCGCCGAAACGGGCTCGATGATCGTCGTCGAGGCCGGCGTGAAACATCCCGTGCGGCCCGTTTCCGCGCCCAGGGGAACGCGGGTGGAGGTGACGGATCTTTTCGCTGCCACTCCCGCGCGCCTGAAGTTTCTGAAGAGCGATCGCTCCGAGGCGCAGGCGGTGGCGGAGATCGTGAAGCGTCTCGCCATCGCGCATCCGACCGTGCGCTTCACGCTGGCGGGCGAGCACATCACGTCATTCACCTATCCGCCCGAGGAACCCGGCGAGCACGGCTTCCTGCGCCGCCTCTCGCGCGTTCTCGGCCCGGATTTCAACGAGAACGCCATGGCGATCGGCGTCGAGCGCGAGGGTGTGCGGCTGAGCGGTTTCGCAAGCCTGCCGACCTATCATCGCGGCACGTCCGCCTCGATCCATTTCGTGGTGAACGGACGACCCGTACGCGACAAGCTCCTGCTCGGCGCGGTGCGCGGCGCCTATGCGGACGTGATGGCCTCCGACCGCCACCCGGCTCTCGCAATGATGATCGATCTCGATCCACGCGCGGTGGACGTGAACGTGCATCCGGCGAAAACCGAGGTGCGCTTCCGCGATCCGACCTTCGTGCGCGGCTTCGTGGTGGCTGCGATCAAGGAGGCGATCACCCGCTTCGGCACGCGTGCATCCTCCACGGTCGGCACGCGCACGCTGGAGAGCCTGCGTCCGCAAGGGGTGTTGTCGTCACGCCCGGCTTACGGTCATCACCGTCCGTCGAACATCCGGCCGTCGAGCGGTTTCGCCAATTGGCAGGCTCCGCTCGATCCTGCGCCGCAGGCCTACGCACCCGCTTCCGGCCTGGCGGAGGCCCAGGCGAGCTTGCCGGATCTCGCAGCACCGTCCGCCGACAGCCGCGCCACGCTCACCGCAATCGAGCCGGAGATGGAGGCGGCTCCTCTCGGGGCCGCTCGCGCGCAACTGCACGGCACCTACATCGTCGCGCAGACACAGGACGGGATCGTCATCGTGGATCAGCATGCTGCGCACGAGCGCCTCGTCTACGAACGCTTGAAGCGCGAGCGCGCGTCCTCCGGCATCGCGCGTCAGCTGCTGCTGATCCCCGAGGTCGTCGATCTCGATCCCATCGATGCTGATCGCGTGCTCGCGGAGGCCGCCATGCTGGAAGGCCTGGGCCTCGTCGTCGAGCCGTTCGGCCATGGCGCGCTGCTGGTGCGCGAGGTGCCGTCAGCCCTCGCGGGCGGGCGCATCAAGGAGCTGGTTCAGGACGTGGCGGATGCACTCGCCGAATGGGGACAGGGTGCAGCCAATCCGCTGGAGGAGCGCCTCGACGCCGTGCTCTCGCGCATGTCCTGCCACGGCTCCATCCGCGCGGGGCGCCGCATGCGGCCCGAGGAAATGAACGCATTGCTGCGGGAAATGGAGGCCACGCCCCTCTCCGGCCAGTGCAATCACGGACGGCCCACCTATGTGGAGCTGAAGCTCAGTGACATCGAGCACCTCTTCGGGCGGCGTTAGATCGACGGCGGAGCGGGGCTCCGGGATCAGGCAGAGCCCCGAAG
>DASRWK010000319.1:0-2970 GCA_035776715.1 Microvirga sp. | reverse complement strand
TCGGCTGGCCGCTTCCGATTATCTCCATCGGCATGATGCTCTATGCCTATTTCGGCCCCTCCATGCCGGGCATTCTGCAGCATCCCGGCGCTTCCTGGTCGAACATCGTCAACCATCTCTACCTCACGAGCCAGGGCATCTACGGCATCGCGCTCGGGGTCGTGGCGACCTATGTCTTCCACTACGTGCTCTTCGGTGTGCTCGCGACACGCGTGGGACTGGGCAAGCTCTTCATCGATCTCGCCACGTGCCTCGCCGGGCGCTATGCCGGCGGCCCCGCGAAGGTTTCGATCTTCGGGTCGGCCCTGTTCGGCATGATCTCGGGCTCGTCCATCGCCAATACGGTGACGGTCGGCTCCCTCACGATCCCCGCCATGATCCGCGTCGGCTACAAGCGCCATTTCGCGGCGGCTGTCGAATCCGCGGCGTCCACAGGCGGGCAGATCACCCCGCCGATCATGGGGGCGGCCGCCTTCCTCATGGTCGAGTTCCTGAACGTCTCGTATCAGACCGTCATTCTCGCGGCTCTCGTTCCCGCCTGCATGCACTTCTTCGGTGTCTTCATGCAGGTGCATCTGGAGGCGAAACGCGCCGGTCTGCGCGGATTGCCGCCGGAGGAGCTTCCGAACGCCGCCAAAGTGATCCGTGAAGGATGGCAGACGACCATGCCATTGGCCGTTCTGCTGATGGTGCTGTTTTCCGGATTCACGCCTTATCTGGCTGCCTTCTGGGGCATCACGGGGTGCATCGTGGTGGGGGTCAGCCGCATTCCGGTCGTGACGCTCGGCTTCCTCGCCGCCGTTGCGGTCGGCATCGCGACCGGGCTCCTCACGCAGACCGTCTTCGTACTGCCGCTTCTGCTGCTGGTGCTGGCGTTGATGGTCTATGCCTATGTGGCGAGCGAGGCCGGCAAGGCGAAGGTGATCGACCTGATCGATGCCTTCGTGGTGGGCGCCAAATACGCCATCAGCGTGGGTGCCGCCGCGGCCACGGTCGGCATCATCGTCGGTATCGTGACGCTCACCGGTGTGGGATTCAAGATCTCCTTCATCGTGACGTCGTTTGCCGCACAGATGGCGCAGACCCTGAGCGAGTTTCTGCCCGTCTGGCTCATGGATGTGACGGGCATGACGTTGTTCTTCACCCTGCTGATGACAGCCGTCGTGTGCATTCTGCTCGGCTGCGGCGTGCCCACGACCGCGAACTACATCATCATGGTGACGGTGGCGGCTCCCGCTCTGGGCCTGCTCGGCGTGACGCCTATCGTGGCGCATTTCTTCGTGTTCTATTACGGAGTGCTCGCCGATATCACGCCTCCCGTGGCGCTTGCGGCCTATGCTGGCGCGAGCATGGCGGGCGCCGATCCGTTCAAGACGGGCAACACCGCGTTCCGGCTCGGTCTCGGCAAGGCCCTCGTGCCGTTCGTCTTCGTCTACGGTCCGGCCATGCTGCTGGTGACGCCGGACTTCACCTGGGCGAGCTTCCTCCTGGTGTGCGCAGGCGCCATCGTAGGCATCCTGTTCCTGTCCATGGCATTCGCCGGCTATGCCCTGACGGAGATGCGGTCGTGGGAGCGTTGGCTCATCGGCATCGCATCCCTGCCGATCATCGCGCCCGATCTGAAGACCACTCTGATCGGGCTCGCCATTGCCAGCCCTGTCGTTGTGGCTCAGCTTCTGAAGGCACGCGCAAGGGCTGCACTCAGGCCGGCCTGATCGCGGGTCCAGGATCCATTCCGGCCATCGCCTGTTGTCCCTGCAGGGCTTCTCTCGAGAAACCCTGCAGGGACACGCGATGGAGTTCGTATCCGCTTTTCAGATCACCCCGTCGGACAGCGAGCGCCCCGGTGCCTTCGCCCACTTCCCTTACGACCGCGACCTCGTGCGCCGGTTCCGCGAGGCATTCCCCCGTGCGCGCTGGCGAGGCGAGGAACAGGGCTGGTTCGTTCCGGGAACCACGGCCGTGCAGCGGCTCGATACCTGGATGGGGCAGGAACTCGAGACCCTAGACCGCCATGCGGATGAAAAAGGGCGGGATGCCTATCTCTTCGAGCCCTTGGAAAGCGCCTATCTCACGATCGGAGACGACCTGAGAATCCTTACTCCGTATTCGCGCACGATCGTCGAGACCTTGCGCTCCATTCCCTGGGCTCGATGGAATCCTGACGAAAAGGTCTGGCACGTTCCCTTCCGTTCCTATGAGGAATTGCGATCGAAGTGGCCCGTGATCGAGGAAGCGGCCCGGCGTAACGAACCGGCCGAACGGAAAAAGCGACGCGAGGAGCAGAGGCAGCATGGGGCATCGCCCGTGAGCCCGATCCAGATCGAACGTCGACGCAGGCGCTACCCGGTTCCCGGGGACGATCTTCCGCCCGTCGAGACGCCCCTCATGACATTCTCCTGGGGCGTCGTGGTGTTCGAGGAGATCGACCATCATGTGATCGGAGAGGTGTTGGACAGCCGCATCTATCCTCATGCGACGGAGGCTCCGGGGCGCTATGTCTGGGCGCATTGGAGGATGCCCACCCTGCAGGAGATTTACCGGATGCGTCCTGCGCGCGAGGCCGAGGATCGTTCATTGTGCGAGAGCAGGGGTTGGTGGTTGCCCAATAGGGGCGAGCTTCAGGAGCGGGCGCGCAGGTTGCGTGAGATGGAGCGTGCGCAGCGCGCGCGCCAGGCGGCGCAGAAGGATTCCGTCGGCCCTGGAGGATAGGCGGGACAATAAAAGATCCGGGCGCGAGGCCCGGATCGACAAGAGCGGATTTCGCTCGATCAGAAGGGGATGTCGTCGTCGAAATCGCTGCGGCGGGAGCCTGCATCGGCCGGTTCGGGACGGCGCTCCATGGGGGAGGATCGGCCGAAATCGCCGCCGCGGCTGATCTGGCCGGGCTCCTCGTCGCCGTACTCCGAGGCTCCGCCGCCCGAGCGGCCGTCCAGGATCGTCAGCTCGCCGCGGAAGCGCTGCAGCACC
>DASRWK010000318.1:0-2548 GCA_035776715.1 Microvirga sp. | reverse complement strand
CAACTATGCCATGGCGCAGGTCGTACAGGAGAACGACCCGCGCATCACGGCCGAGATGGTCGACATTCCCGGAGCCCAGGGACTCGAGGGTTATCTCGTGAAGCCGAAGGACGCGACGGGAAAACTGCCGACGGTGATCGTCATTCACGAAAACCGGGGCCTCAACCCGCACATCAGGGACGTAACCCGCCGCATGGCGACCGAAGGCTTCATGGCGCTCGGTCTCGATTATCTCTCGCCTATGGGGGGCACGCCCGCCGACGAGGACAAGGGGCGGGAGATGATCGGACAGCTCAAGGCACCGGACGTGATCGCCTACGGCAAGGCCGCGGCGGCCTATCTCAAAGGGCACCCCGACGGCAACGGCAAGGTCGGCGCCATCGGCTTCTGCTGGGGCGGCGCTGCGGTCAACAACCTGGCCGTGAACGAGCCGGACCTCAGCGCGGGTGTGGCCTATTACGGCGGGCAGCCGAAGGCGGAGGACGTGCCGAAGATCCGGGCCGCCCTCATGCTGCATTACGGCGGTCTCGACGAGCGCATCAATGCTGGCATCCCGGCCTACGAGGCGGCGCTGAAGCAGGCGGGCAAGACCTACGAGCTCTACGTCTACGAGGGCGCGAACCACGCCTTCAGCAACGACACCAACGCCGCGCGCTACGACAAGGAGGCCGCGGATCTCGCCTGGAGCCGCACGGTAGGCTTCCTGAAGAAGCACTTGGCTTGATGAACATCTCAAACGTCGTGGCCGGGCTCGTCCCGGCCATCCCGATCAGGAAGGGCGTCGTGCCTCACGCACCGGGATCACCGGCACAGGGCCGCGGATGACGCAAGGTGAGACGCCTAGAGCATCGGACCCGGAAGCGGAATCCGCTTTTGGGCCCCATCCGATGCTCGCACTTACAAGCCGCGCATCGTTCTTGGCGAAACGACGGCTCCACTTTCTCGCACGATGCGCTAGCTCCCCTTAATCCTCGAATGCGTCCACCTGGACGCGCCTGCCTACCATGAAGGCGTCGGCCACGAGGCGGAACGGGGCGTCGTCGACCTCGGAGCGGCCGATGGTGAGGAGCGCGTCGAACCGGCGATAGATGCCCTGATACTCGGTGGGCTCCTCCTGCACCACGAGGCGCCCGTCGATCTCGAGGCAGGAGCCGCCGTGCCTGAGCTTGAGCGCGAAGCCCGCCTCCGTCTCCACTTCGATGTCCCAGCTCTGCGGGCCGGTCTGGCGCCAGTCGAACACCGCCTGGAGGTTGCGGCCGGTATGGCCGGTGTGAAATTGCAGGGTCGCTGCGATCGGCGCGTCCCTGTTGGCGGGAAATTCCAGTTCGGCGGCCTTGATGAAAACCGGCTCCGGCATGATGCGGGTGACGATGGAGAGCGCGTTGATGCCGGGATCGAACACGCCGAATCCGCCGGGCTCCCAGATCCATTGCTGACCCGGATGCCAGTGGCGCACATCCTCCTTCCAGGTTACCTGGAGGCGCTTGATGGACCAGCCGGCAAGTGCCTTCCTCGCCTCCTCGACAGCCTTGTTGTACTGCGAGTGCCAGGTGGTGAACACGACCTTGCCTGTCTTGGCCGCAAGCGTCCTCAGGTCCTCAAGCTCGCTCAAGGTCGCCGCAGGCGGCTTTTCCAGGAGCACGCTTTTTCCGGCAAGGAGCGCCTCGCGGGCGATCCGATGCCGGACCTGCGGCGGCGTGCAGACGGCTACCGCCTCGACATCCTTGAGACCCAGGAGATCGCGGTAATCCTGAAACCTGTATGGCGCGTCTTCCGGGGCGATGCCACGCTGGCTCGACACCGCGAGCAGCTCGAAATTCGGGTTGGCCCGGATGACGGGCAGGTGCTGGTCCTGGGCGATCTTGCCGAGGCCGATGATTCCGATCTTGTGTGGGGTCATGTGCGTGGTCCTTCCTCCAGCGGCGATCACGCAGGGCCCCTCGGGGCTTAAGGCGTCCGGTCTGCCGCACCCCGAAAACCGGTCGCCAGCACGTAGAGTTCCGCCGAATCGGCCCGGCTTGCCGCAGGCTTCACGTGGCGCACCACGGCGAAGTCGCGCTTGAGATCCGCCAGAAGCTGGTTTTCCGTGCCGCCCTGGAACACCTTGGCGATGAAGACGCCGCCGGGCGCCAGGATCTCGCGGGCGAAGTAGATCGCGGCTTCCGCCAATCCCATGATGCGCAGGTGATCGGTTTTCTTGTGCCCCGTGGTGTTGGCGGCCATGTCGGACATCACCACGTCGGCGGGGCCGCCGAGCATCTCGATGAGCCGGCCAGGCGCGCTCTCGTCCAGAAAGTCGAGCTCGATGAAATCCACTCCCGTCATCGTCTCGATGGGGAGGAGATCGATGCCCACCACCCGGCCCTTGCCGTTGGCGCTGCCGACCCGGGCGGCGGCGATCTGCGACCAGCCGCCGGGTGCGGCGCCGAGATCAACCACCCGCTGGCCCGGCTTAAGGAGCCGGTACTTGTCGTCGATTTCCAGCAGCTTGTAGGCCGCGCGGGAGCGGTATCCCTCCTTCTTCGCGCGAGCGACATAGGGGTCGTTC